>JBGSQR010000089.1:0-2243 GCA_041737975.1 Geobacterales bacterium
GCCTTCCTGAATTTTGGCAACAAGATCTTCAGCACCAACATAATCAGCACCGGCGTCAAGCGCTTCTTTTTCCTTTTCACCCTTAGCGAAGACCAGGACGCGCACATCCTTACCCAGGCCATTTGGCAGAACAACAGCGCCACGAACCATCTGATCGGCGTGCCTTGGATCAACACCAAGACGAACAGCGACATCTACAGTCTCATCGAACTTTGCATAAGCACTTTTTTTCACAACGTCAAGTGCAGAAGTCAGTGTGTAGACCTTGTTCCTATCGATGTTTTCGGATGCCGAAGCATGTTTTTTTCCAATCTTAGACATGTTGCAACCTCTCTTTGTATCGTAAATAATGAATTGTTAGACGATATCAACGCCCATGGAACGTGCGGTGCCTTCAACAGTTCTCATTGCAGCTTCAAGAGAAGCGGCATTAAGGTCTGGCATCTTTGTTTTAGCAATTGTTTCAACCTGATCTTTGGTAAGCTTGCCGACTTTTGTTTTATTTGGAACAGCAGAGCCACTGGCAATACCAAGGGTTTTTTTGATCAGAACCGGAACAGGAGGAGTTTTAGTAATAAAGGTAAATGAACGGTCTGCGTAGACAGTAATAACAACGGGGGTAATTGTCCCCTCATCGGCCTGTGTCTTGGCGTTGAATGCCTTGCAAAACTCCATAATATTGACGCCGTGCTGACCGAGCGCAGGACCAATTGGTGGTGAAGGGTTTGCCTTACCTGCTGGAACCTGCAGTTTGATATAACCTGTGATCTTCTTTGCCATTATTGTGCTCCTTTGTGTCCAAATACATTTATCTGTTATAAGTTAAAGTAATTAGTTTTTTTCTACCTGCATGAATTCAAGTTCTACGGGAGTAGCTCTACCGAAAATTGTAACAGTTACTCGCAGTTTACCTTTATCTGGCTTAACGTCTTCAACGACTCCTGAGAAGTTCAAAAATGGTCCATCAACAACACGCACAGTTTCACCCACTTCAAAAAGTACTTTTGGTCTAGGTTTTTCTGCGCCTTCTTCCATTCGACGGGTAATTTTATTTACTTCTTCATCAGGAATCGGGAAAGGTGTGTTACCACCAACAAAACCGGTTACTTTTGATGTTTCCTTCACTATATGCCAAGTATCATCAGTCAATTCCATTTTGACAAGAATATATCCAGGGAAAAATTTTCTGGATGATGTTTTTTTCTCGCCTTTTTTTAATTCAACTACTGTTTCGGATGGAATAAGGATGTTTTCAAAAAAATCTTCCATCCCTTCATTTTTGATTCTCTCGAACAGGTTCAATTTAACCTTGTTCTCAAAACCGGAATATGTGTGAACGCCATACCACTTTTTGGACATATATATTCCTTTAACCCAGTATCAATTGAAGCATCTTTGCCAAAACAATATCACAGGCCCCAAGATATAAAGAAATCAGAAACACAATCAGAATTACAACTCCGGTCGTAGCGACTGTTTCTTTACGCGTGGGCCAGGTGACCTTAATTAGCTCGGCTTTTACTGATTCAAAAAACAACTTCAGATTTTGCACTATAATCTCCAGACACCGATTAGGCGTATGCGCTGTTACTCTTCACAAAACCGTTTAGTACTACTTTATCATGCGTCAGTAAATGGCAGGCCAGGAGGGATTCGAACCCACAACACCCGGTTTTGGAGACCGGTGCTCTAGCCGTTAGAGCTACTGGCCTGCAAGCCGATCACATGCAGCTGACTATTTTGTTTCCTTATGAGGAGTATGCTTTTTGCAAAAACGGCAGTACTTACTGAACTCCAGTTTACCTGGGGTTGTTTTCTTGTTTTTAGTTGTTGTGTAATTTCTTTGCTTACACTCTGTACAGCCAAGGGTAATTATATCTCTCATTGAAGTATTCCTTTAGGCATTGTCGTATGTACAGTTAAGCCTGCGCATACTAAATTAATTTATTCAATAATTGAGCTGACGACGCCGGCGCCAACGGTACGGCCACCTTCACGAATGGCGAAGCGGAGGCCGTCGTCCATTGCAATTGGGGTGATCAGGTTAATTGTTACTGCTACGTTGTCACCAGGCATTACCATTTCGGTGCCAGCTGGAAGATCAACTACGCCGGTTACGTCTGTTGTACGGAAGTAGAACTGTGGACGATAGCCGTTAAAGAATGGTGTATGACGGCCACCCTCTTCTTTGCTGAGGATGTAAACTTCGCCTTTGAACTTGGTGTGCGGTGTTATGGAGCCTG
>JBGSQR010000095.1:0-4493 GCA_041737975.1 Geobacterales bacterium
TGCTTCTCATCCAAATGTAGATGGAACTCTGGAAAACCATTTACAGCAATGGCATGACGAAACGGTAGAGTCTCTTGTTAGTGACATATCTAGTCGGGTACGTGAGTTGAGGCCTGGGAGCGTTGTTAGTGTTGCCGGGAATCCACAGTCGTATCCAAGCAAAGAAGGGCGCCAAGAAGCGCGTTGGGTCAATAATGGTCTGGTTGATCTGGTTTTCGATATGGAATATGCCGAGCCACCGGATGTGGAACGTCATCATTTGGTGTTATCCGATTTCAGAGAACAGAGCAGACTGGTAATGCTGCTTTCCAATCATGACTGGAAAAATGGCAGAGTACTTCCTAAAGAGCCTGAGAAACTTAGACATTCAGTGGAGTATGTTCAGCAACGCTGGGGTAAAGGCCTGGGTATCTATCTGTATTCAATGTTGAGCGATGGTCAGATTGATATGTTTGCCCAAGGTCCATTCAATAAAAACAATCAGGTCTTCGGAAAATTGCCTGGTTTAATTGAGAGGTCAAAGTGAAAAAGGTCGTTATTCTACAAAAGTATCTGGCGCCTTACCGTGTCCCTTTGTTTAACGGGATTGCCGAGTTTCCTGATATTGAACTTACACTTCTTTACTATGGTAAGCTGGAAGCTCGTCGTAAGTGGGGTACTTTTGCAAATCGTAAATTTAGTGAAATCCAGTCCCGCTGTTTCAGTGTTAGTGCCGGATATGAGAGAAATCTTGAATTGCCACATTCTCTACTGAGTGATCTGGAAAGAATTCGGCCAGATGTAATTATTTGTGCCCCCGATATCGGTGGTGTTGCAGCCGCTATCTATTCAAGAAGGAATGCTGCGAGATATTCAATCTGGAGTGAGGCTACTCCGGTTACAGAGAAGACTGTGTCATTTTTAAAAGGACATATGAGAAATAGTCTCTATAAGAATGCTGATTGTTTTATTGTTCCTGGAGAGTTGTCAGAAAAATATATTCGATCATATTGCCCTTCAGCAGAAGTTCATTTTGCACCTAATACGATAGAAGAAAAACGTTTTTCGATTTCAGCCGAAGATCTTAATCGAAAATTTGACAAAGAACGGTTGACCATTACCTTCAGTGGATCGCTTGTTGAAAGAAAGGGCATTCTATTGCTTTTAGAAGCTTTTACAAATCTGATGAGTGTTCGTCCGGAACTCCGTTCGAAGTGCATGCTTAGAATACTGGGCACAGGGCCACTTGACCTTTCTAATTTTAAAACAACCAATATTGAAATAGCCGGGTTTTGTGAGCAGCAAACATATGCCGACTTTTTTATGGAGAGTCATGTTTTTATTTTGCCGTCTCTTCACGACAACAACCCATTAACAGTTGTTGAAGGGCTTTTTGCCGGAAATGCGATAATTGTTTCTGATGGCGTGGGGAACTATCCGGAGGCTGTGCATGGTAATGGATATGTGGTTCCGTCAAATTCTGTGGCAGAGATAGCAGGAATACTTGAAAAAATCATTGCACTCACTCGTAAAGAACTGCTCAGAATGGCTTGTGAATCAACCGTAATTGCTCGTCAGTTTTCGGTTGAGCGTAGTGTAAATGGCTTCCTATCGGCAATACTTTCCTGTCAACCGGACAGTGATGGTTTTGTAAGAAAGGTGGTCTGATTGTCAAATCAATGCTGCGACAATACAGATAAGCCGCTTATCCTTTGTATGGCTCATTTACCCCCACCTGTAAATGGTGTCACACTTATGGGCGCACTGGTTGTTAACTCAAAACGGTTGCGTGAACATTTCAATCTGCAGGTTTTACCATTAAGGAGTGCCGCATCAATTTCAGATATCGGCAAGATGCGACCTGCCAAGCTTTTTCGTATCCTAGGGCAGGCCTGGGAGTTATGCCGTGTCTGTGTGCTTAAGCGGCCGGCACTGATCTATTTTACGCTAACACCTAACGGTGTGGCTTTTTATCGAGATCTTTTGTTTGTAGCAATCATGAAACTGTTCCGTATTCGCCGTATCTATCATTTACATGGCAAGGGGATTACTAATTCTGTTAATGGCTCACTGGCTAGATTTCTCTATAACTGGGCTTTCAATGAAGCGGATGTGATTCTTCTTTCACCATCTCTTTTTAATGATGCGGAAAAAGTACTGGGACGTTCAAAATATCATTTTCTTGCCAACGGAATTGCTGATCCTCTTGATGGTCAAGAGCATATAACTTCACGCCGTGACACCGTACCAAGAATACTTTTTTTCTCAAATTTAATCGTGAACAAAGGGCTTTTTGTATTGCTTGAATCATTGATATTGCTTAAAGAACAAGGTTTTTCATTTAGTGCCTCTTTCGCTGGTGCTTGGGAGTCATCTGCTGTTGAAGCGGAATTTAATAGAAAAATCAATGAAAACGGTTTGCAAGAAATAGTTGAAATTTGTGGACCTCGTTATGGAAATGAAAAAAACATGACTTTTAAGAATGCCGATATAATGGCATTTCCAACATATAACGATGCATATCCCTTGGTTGTTTTAGAGGGAATGAGTCATGGTTTACCGGTTGTCTCTACTTATGAGGGGGCGATTCCGGACATGGTGTTGGAAACAGAAACTGGTTTTCTAGTGCCTCGTCAAAATGTAGAGCTGTTGACAGAACGTTTGAAACAGCTTCTGGGCAATGTTGAACTCAGGGAAAAATTAGGTCAGGCAGGAAGAGAGCGCTATAAGGCTTTTTTCACAGAGGAAGTGTTTACTGGGAACCTGTTAGCTATTTTAAAAAAGAGTTTGCGATAGTCCATGCCATTTACTGAATTTCTGAACTCTAAAACAATTGGAAAACTGACCTTATGATTGCTTTACCGTATTTTCTAATATTATTGTTTCTGGTTGCCTTTCTTATCGATGTACGTAAAGCAATTTTGGTTGCCGTACTGATAAGACCTATAATCGACTGTTTCTATGAGGCTAACTTTGCTTTTGCTGGCCTAAAGCCAACAGAGTATCTAGGAATTCTGTTGCCGACATTTATTTTTATCAAAATTGTAGTGTCGAGTAATCATGGCTTTATTCGTGCTCCCCTATCAATACTTTGGGTGGTCTACCTTTTTATCCAAATTTTCGGCGTTGTATTGATTATGACAGTAGGCAACGACGTCATGCTTGGTGCAAATTATTTTTTCCGTATTTTTAATGGATTTATTGGATATTTTCTTTTTCAGGAGTTCTTTCGTACCAAGGATGAATTCCGGATACTGCTGATAGTACACATAATAGCAGGAATATTTCCCATGGGAATGTCAATCTACCAGAATGTTCTGGGAGGGGTAATTCGTTCGGAGACAACCATTGGCGGTTTAATGCGTAATATTGGATTTTATCATGATGCATATACCTTGAGGCTTTACTGTTTTCAAACATTAGCAGCTGTACTGCTTTACTGGTGTTATTTCATGTCTGGGCTACGGATAATCGCCCGTAGTTTTTTGCTGATTATGTCCGCTATAGCCACAATTACTGTTTATAAGCTCTATTCCAAAGCTGGCTACCTGATCTTGGCGGAATGGTTTTTGGTTTGGAATATTGCCCAGAAAAAAATTATGAGAATTGGATTGATTTCCATTTTTGTAGTAGCTGCAGGTTTTTTGATGAAAGGTAAAATGACGGAAACATTGGATTCAGTTTATTCCAAAGAAGTTGGGGCTTTACAGGGTAAGGAAAAGTCTAACCGCCTCTTTCAGGGAAGGGTTGGAGGGTGGAAAGTTAAACTCAGCGAATTTTCCGAAAATTCTGTATTTCATCAACTTCTTGGTGATGGTTCTCCTCATACAGGTGCGCATAATGATTTTCTTCGTGCTTTGCTTGGAACAGGGGTTATCGGACTAGTTTTTTATCTGGTTTTACTGGGATCAATTGCATTCAGAACGATTTTAAATTGCTGGCGTGAACAATCACCACTTAACATTATGGCTGTAATGCTTATAGGAATGTGGTTGATTGATGCAATGGGGCTTGTTCCTGGTGCTTATCCAGGTTACCAGATATTTGTCTGGGGGTTTATTGGGTTGGCCCTGAGAGGATTTGTTGAACCGGATGAAAGTGTAACCGAGAAAGAAATGGTGATGGTATGAATAACAAGACTGAAGCTTTCCTTGGCATTGGATGTGGAGTTGTAGCGCTTTCAGTTTCTAAATATGATGCAGAACTACTTTATTCAATGCTTCCTGATGATATTTTTAGTCAAATAAAATCAGGGGATACTGTCGTTTTAAAGCCTAACTGGGTAAGAGAGTCTCATGTTGACCGACAAGATGAGTGGGAACATGTCATAACACATCCAACGGTAATTACAGCAGTGCTCAGGAAGGTGATTGATCGGCTCTCTGGGACAGGAAAAGTAATCATCACCGATGGCCCTCAGACAGATGCCTCTTTTGAAAAACTTATTGCACACTACCCTGTTGACATATGGCGTAGTGAGGCTGAAAGTCATGGCGTAGCAATCGAAATTATAG
>JBGSQR010000097.1:0-10364 GCA_041737975.1 Geobacterales bacterium
GGAAGCGGTCAGGCGCCTGGTGGTTGGCGTACATAACGGTAAGCCGATTGCCCTGGCAGACGTGGCAACTGTCGAGGATGGTGCCAGGGAGGCGGAGGATTATGTCTTTATGGGGCTGGGGGCGGGGGCTGCGGCAAAGAAACTATCCGGTAACCCGCAGCAGGACTATGCTGCCGTAACCATTTCCGTTGCCAAGCGCAAAGGAGCAAATGCCACCTGGGTATCAGAGGATCTGGTACATAAAGTTGAATCTCTCAAAGGGACGTTGATCCCATCTGACGTGCAGGTCACAGTGACCCGCAATTACGGTGAGACCGCCAAGGAAAAGAATAACGAACTGCTCTTTCACATGTTTTTGGCAGCCATCTCTGTCACAATTCTGATTGCGGTCTTTATGGGGTGGCGGGCCGGTGCCGTGGCTGCCATTGCCATCCCGGTTACACTGGCCCTGACCATCCTGATCTTTTACCTGATCGGCTATACCCTCAACCGTATTACGCTATTTGCCCTGATATTTTCCATCGGCATTCTGGTGGATGACGCCATCGTGGTGGTTGAGAACATCCACCGCTACTTCACCACTACGGTTATGAAGCCGCTGGATGCCGCCATCAAAGCGGTGGACGAGATCGGCAACCCCACTGTGCTGGCGACCTTTGCCGTTATCGCATCGATCCTGCCCATGGGTTTCGTGGGCGGCCTGATGGGGCCGTACATGCGGCCGATTCCGGTGGGGGCCAGCATGGCCATGCTGTTTTCCATGCTGATCGCCTTTATCGTTACGCCTTACTTTGCCCTGCGCTTCATGAAAGGGGAATCTCATCACGGAGCCGATGCGGAATCCAATGAATCCGGATTGACCCTGTTCTACCGAAAGTGGATGGGCAAGCTGATTCATGAAAAAAAGCTGCGTTACGGCTTTTTGTCTCTGGTGGTCGTCCTGCTGCTGCTCTCCTGCTCGCTGATCTATTTCAAAGCAGTGACGGTCAAAATGCTTCCCTTTGACAACAAGAACGAACTTCAGGTTATCATTGATGCGCCTGAGGGGACGCCGCTGGAGCAGACTGCCCGCATTACCCGTGAAATGGGCGATGCCCTGCGGACTATTCCGGAGGTAACCGATTTTCAGCTCTACATCGGTACCAGCGCACCTTTCAACTTCAACGGACTGGTGCGACATTATTACCTGCGAAAAGGTCCTAACCTGGCTGATATTCAGGTTAACCTGCTGGCCAAGGATGAACGCAAGGATCAATCTCATGCCATTGCCAAGCGCATCAGGCCACTGGTAAAGGCTATATCCGACAAATACGGTGCCAGGGTCAAGGTGGCGGAGATCCCGCCCGGGCCGCCGGTGCTTTCAACCCTGGTTGCTGAAGTCTACGGGCCGGACGATACCAGTCGGGCCGGCATCGCCGAAAAAATCAAGGCGATCCTGACCAAAACGGCTGGTGTGGTGGATGTGGACTGGTACCGTGAAGCGGATCAGAGCAAAGTTACTTTCAGCGTGGATCAGGAAAAAGCGGCCCTGTCCGGCATCGGCGTTGATGATGTTGCCAGGACACTGGGAATCGCCCTTGGTGGACAGGATACGGGTCTGCTGCATCTGCCCAAAGAGAAGGAGCCGGTGGCTATCAACCTGCGTCTGCCGGCTGCCCAGCGCAGTTCCGTGGTGGCCCTCTCATCCGTAACAGTTCCCGGTCCACGGGGGAATGTGCCGCTCTCCCAGTTGGTACGGGTCAGTCAGGCCAGTGAAGATAAAACCCTCTACCGCAAGAACCTGAAAAACGTGGTCTATGTCATCGGAGACGTGGCTGGTGAAATCGAAGCACCGGTCTATGCCATTCTCAAGATGCAGAATGAAATTGCCGAACTGCCAACGCCGGACGGCACAAAGATTGAGGTATTGGCCTCACGACAGCCCTGGAGTGAGCAGCACATGGGCATGAAGTGGGACGGTGAGTGGCACATTACTTATGAGGTCTTCCGCGATCTGGGCATAGCCTTTGGCGCTGTGATGGTGCTGATCTATATTCTGGTAGTGGCCTGGTTCAAGGACTTCACCACGCCGCTGGTGATCATGGCCCCGATCCCGCTGACCCTGATCGGTATTCTGCCTGGTCACGCCATGTTCGGCGCCTTCTTCACCGCCACCTCCATGATCGGCTTCATCGCCCTGGCCGGCATCATTGTCCGCAACTCGATCATCCTGATCGACTTTGCCGAAATGAAGCGCAAAGAAGGCATGGCCCTGGACGAGGCGATCATCGAAGCCGGTGCGGTGCGCTTCCGCCCCATGCTCCTGACCGGTGCCGCCGTTGTGGTGGGCAGTTTCGTGATTGTTTTTGACCCGATCTTTCAGGGGCTGGCCATCGCCATGATGTGCGGGGAGATCGCCTCAACGACTCTTTCCAGGGTGACTATTCCGATTTTGTATTACCTGGTACAGAACTGGAAAGAGCGGCATGTGAAGTATGAAGCTGAATCAATAGATGTGAATTAGGTGCATTAGTTGCGATTACTTGAGTTTTTACAAATATAAGAGAAAAGGTACAAAAATCATTACTCACGCAACGACGCGACGACGCAACGAAAAACTACAAACACAAGAATTTGTTTAAAAGACTTTCGTTGCGTCGTTGTGTCGTCGCGTGAAACAAATTTTATATTTTAGTTTTTAAGTTCAACCAGTTAGTGATAGGGAGAACCGCCATGAAAGAAGAATTCTACATTGAACGCATTGTACGAATCGTAGCCGGATCGTTTGTTCTGATTTCACTGCTGCTGGCTCATTATCATTCACCCAACTGGCTCTGGTTCACCGGTTTTGTTGGGTTGAATCTTTTGCAGTCCGGCTTTACACAGTTCTGCCCCCTGTTTACTATTCTTGAAAAGATGGGAGTTCCGCGCTTTCCAAAAACCATATGTTGTAAATGATATATGTGTCCTGGCCGATGTTGAGTTCTTTGCCCGGTTCTGATGTTATTGTGATAATGAGGTGAAAAAATTGCCTCGCCTTAAGTATTCTAAAATTCTGCTGTTCGGCGGCATACTGCTGACCGCATTTCTGCTCTGGTATTCTATTGCCAATTATCGAAGTTCTCTCCCGGTGGCCCAGTCCATCTTACGTGGTATGTCTCTTTCACTGGGGCAAGCCATAGAATCTGTTGTTTCCCATGATCAATCCTTTAAGGCCTTGTCTGATTTCAATTCTCGTGATGTAGCCTTTTTTTCCGTAATTGACCAGAGCGGGCTTGTACGATTTCATTCTAATTCTGATCTGATCGGAGAAACGGTTACGGATTCAAATTATCAGCAGGTTTTTGTCCGTCCGGCCGTGACCGAGGATAGAATCCGGTTAGGTACCGGAGAAGTGGTCTTTGAAACTCAGCAGCAGTTGCACATATCCGGTTCTGTTTTTGTTTTGCGCCTGGCCCTGCATACCTGGCAGGCCGACCAGATTATTCTACGAGCCCGAACCGGGATGCTTGTGGTCAGTTTGCTGGTGGCGGCTGCCTGGGGGATGGGCTTGCTGTCATGGCGTCTGCAACAGCGCGATCTGCAGCGCAGTGTGGAATTGAATCGACATGAACATCTGGCCCGTTTGGGTGAGCTCGGTGCCGTCATGGCCCATGAGGTTCGAACCCCCTTGGCGGGTATCAAAGGCTTTGCCCAACTGCTGAGAGAACAGCTGGAGGATCCGCGCAAACAACAGTATGCTGATACGATTGTAATCGAGTCAAGGCGTCTGGAGGAGCTGGTTGATGATCTGCTGGTCTATGCCCGCCAGGAATTTCCGGAAGGCGTTGCAGGTGTTGAGGAGACTGTAATCGCGGCCTGGAACAGCCTGGCGGCAATGGCACAAAAGTCTGGTGCTGAGCTACGAGTAGTCGGGAGTATTGATCGTCTTGCGGCCTGCCCTTCAGAGCGATTGTATCAGGTTTTGCTGAATCTGTTCAGCAATGCCATTCAAGCAATGCCTGGAAAAGGAGAGTTGTTGGTAAATCTTTCCTGTGACCTTGAAATAGCGACCTTGATGATTGTGGATAATGGTCCCGGTTTTACCGTGGATAGCCTGAAGCGAGCCTTTGATCCCTTTTTTACGACCCGCTCAAACGGCAGCGGGCTTGGACTTGCGGTCTGTAGAAAGATCGTGGAGGCCTATGGTGGAACAATAGAATTGAGCAACGGTTCAAATGGCGGGGCTGAGGTCATCGTCAGGCTGCCGCTGGCTAAGGAGCAAACATGAACAGCAATGCGAGGATTCTGCTGGTAGAAGACGATGCTACATTTCGTTCTCTTCTGGCGGCGATTCTTCTGGATGAAGGTTACGAGCTGATAGAGAAGGAGGATGGTAAGGCGGCTTTGATTGCCCTTCAGCGTCACTCTTTTGATCTGGTGTTGTCTGATCTGCGTATGCCTGGCTTGAATGGTTTAGAACTGTTTCGAGCTGCTAAGGCACAGGGAATAGCTCCGCCTTTTGTGCTCCTGACCGCTTTTGGCACCGTAGAGGAGGCCGTGGACGCCATGAAGGAGGGCGTTTCCGATTTTTTGACCAAGCCGCTTAAGGATCCGGAAACACTGCGTCTGCTGGTAAGACGGATTCTCGGCAACGGGATAAAGGAACGTACTCTGGAAGTGCTGAAAGAACGTGAGGCCGCCAGTTTGCCGCCGGAGGAAGTCTTGTTTGCCGGTCAGGTCATGCAGCAGGTTCGTACCCTTATTGATAACGCAGCTCCAACTCCGGTTACAGTTCTTATCTCCGGCGAATCAGGAACCGGCAAGGAATTGGTGGCCCGTGCAATTCACAGGGCCAGTCCACGCAGCAGCGCACCGTTTGTGGCGCTCAGTTGCGCTGCCATTCCCGAAAATCTTCTGGAAAGTGAGCTGTTTGGTCACGAAAAGGGTGCTTTTACCGGAGCGACCCAGTCCAGGCAGGGCAAGTTTGAGCTTGCTTCCGGTGGTACCATCTTTCTGGACGAGATCGGCGAACTGCCTTTGGCACTACAATCAAAGTTTCTGAGGATACTTCAGGAACGCACATTTGAGCGGGTGGGTGGCAGCCGGGAGCTGCGAGCGGATGTCAGGGTCGTGGCTGCTACTAACCGTGATCTGGCTCTGGAGGTTCAGGAGCGGCGATTCCGCGAAGATCTGTATTATCGTTTGAATGTCTTTCCAATTCACTTGCCGCCGTTGAGAGACCGGATAGATGGCTTGCCTGTTCTGGTTGAATATCTGCTGAAATCTGCTGTTGGCCGGAGCGGAAGGCATTCACAGGGGATTTCAGCAGCTGCGCTTGAGCTGCTGACGCGATACAACTGGCCAGGCAATATCCGCGAACTGCAGAATATAATCGAGCGAGCTGTAATCCTCTGTAAAGGACAAATAACTCCTGAATGTTTACCGGATGTTATTCGGCATCCTGTTTCTTTTAAAGAAATGCAGCTGAGTAACGGAACCCTGTGGGAACTGGAAAAGGCAAGTATTATGGAAGCTTTGGAAAAATGCGCCAACAATCGTCGCCTGGCTGCCGAAAAGTTGGGGATTTCAAAACGTACACTGCAGTATCGTCTTAAAGAATACGGTCTGCTTGAGTAGGGACAGGTGGTGCAAACATTGCGCTGACAAGTGCAGATGTTGCATTTAATACATTGCACCATTATTTTAGTTGTAATAATTAATTTAGTAATATCAAGATGTTAAATATTAGTTTCTGATTGGCACGTTTACTGTAATCCTTAAAAGTATCGAGAGTGAATCTCGAAATTACTTTCAAGGAGAACATTTATGAAAACACGTAATCTTCTGATGACGGCAGCAGTCCTGGCTGCAGTAGTTAGCTTCGGTGGCGAATCCTTTGCCCGAGGCGGTGGCGGCGGTGGAGGTATGGGTGGTGGAATGGGTGGTAACGGCGGCGGGATGGCCGGAAGTGGTCAAGGCATCCAGTTGCGTGACGGCAGTGGCAGCATGAACAGACAACAAGACCGGAGTCAGATTAAAACACAGGATAAAATACAGACTCAGGATAAAAAACAGTTGCGTGACGGCAGCGGTGCCGGTGCAGCCACACAACAGGGTGCCGGTCAAGGGCAGAAACGACAGCTTGGTCCTGGCGATGGCACCGGTACCGGTGTGCCGCCTCAGGATGGAACAGGGTTTGGTAGTCCGGCAAAACAGTAATCCGTAGAGTGGCATAGATTTTAAGAAGAGGTGGCAGCAATGCGAAAAGATAAATTTTACCAGATAGCCGTATTGCTGCTACTTCTTCTTGTGTTGTTTCCCCTGCCCGGCCACGCTGGCTGGCTGTTCGGCAATGACGCCGGTAGCGGGCGCAGCGGATTGGATCTAGCACAGGGATATGACCGAAATACGGTCGTTACAATTTCCGGTCGTGTTGCCGTTTCACCTGACCAGAAAACAGATCCGGTAACTTTTGAATTGGCCGCCGGGGCTGAGCAATTTGTTGTCGTAATGGGGCCGCGCTGGTACCTGCAAGACGATAAGCTTGACTGGAAGCCTGAAGAGGCAGTCTCGGTGAGAGGCTCCAAAGCTCAAGGTAAGGATGGTCGAACGTATCTGCTGGCTCAATGGGTCAAAAGTTCTTCGGTTGGAATACTGGTGCTTCGGAATGAAACCGGTCGCCCCGGTTGGTCAGGTGGATTACGAGGAAGTCATCAAGGCGGCAACGGCCAGATGCCGTCTGGCGGAACTGGTGGTCATAAAGGGCGCTGAAAGTGAAAAAAATGCTTGTCATTTGCCTGAAAATCCAGAGTAAGCAAATTTAGATTCTAAAAGGGAATTTTATGCAAAATTCAAATTACATAAATATTTTGATGCGAAATTTCATACCTTTTATCGTGATAGTGCTTGTGGCAACTACTGCCTTTGCCGATGATGCGGAACTCCGTATGGGGCAGGGAGTTCCTGTGGCCGTTGGTATTGGTGCCGAAGTGTCTAGTGGTGACTATGGCAGTAATGCTGGAGTAACAATTGTGAGGGTGCCTGTTGTTGTTTCAGCCCGTCCGGCTGATTCTATAGATGTTACAATTGAGCTGCCGGTAATTTTTCTTACCAGTAACAGTGGAAGTGGCGTCGTGGTGACTCAGGGCGGGGCAGGCCGTGGGCGTGGGGCTGGGGCGTCTACCACCACTACAACAACCAGTGCTGATAAAGTCTCTGCTGCCGGGCTTGGAGATATCAATATGAGTGTTGGGTGGACTGTTTTGCAAGATTCAGCGAAGAGTCCTAAAGTTCGTCCTACTCTCTATCTTAAAGTCCCAACCGGTGATCAGGAACGCGGCCTGGGTACCGGTACATTTGAGGCTGGTCCCGGTATATCAGTTTCAAAATGGTTGGGCTCCTTTCAACTGTTTGCTGAAGGAGCATATATATTTCAAGACAGTTCCAGTAATTATCAGGGTAAAAATTACGTTAGTTACAGTGTCGGTGGTGGGGTGCAGGCAACAGACAGAATTTTAGTGTCTTTGTATGCAAAGGGATCTTCGGCACGTGTAAGTGATGGAGTGTCTCCAGTAGAAGGCAGGCTGAAACTGAACTTTATGCAGTCTCGTCGGGTATCGTGGGAGGTATATGCTTTGGCAGGGTTTACTGATGCCAGTCCGGCTGCTGGTGGCGGAATTTTTGCAATGTATCTGTTTTAAAGTATGGGTAGAATCGTTTTTGGAGACAAAACATTAAACTGGAAGTGACATCGCTTTGTTATGCAGTGCGTTAATATTTCCTTGACTGGCTCAGTTTACTGTTGAGGTACCACCCTTTGTGCATAAAAAATACTTGTGTTTTATTTTTTATAACGTTATATTTTTTATAACGTTATAAAAATTGATACGCTTGGGGTGTTTGTATGGAAAACATAACAGGTTCAGCCGTAGTTGCCGGAAATTATCTGGATAGCCGAAAATTTCTTGTGGATGAGTTACGTAAACTTGTTGTCGGGCACTCAGTTGTTGTAGAGGCTCCGCGTCGTTTTGGAAAAACAAGCGTCATTAAGGAGTTTGTTCGGCAAGAGCGTGAAAAAGGGGATGAAAGCCGTTTTCTGATTTTGTTTCTGGAATTGGAAGGTGTCGAAACTCTGGATCAATTCTGTTTCAAACTCTATCGGAATCTAATCTCACTATATGACGTCCGGCGCTATGGTGAATGGCTTAAAACTGTGCTTCAGGATAGCTGGAACGCGGTTGCCACACGAATACCATCTATCGGCCTTCCCGAGATCGAGCTTGAGTTGCGCGAAACCACCCGTAATTCCGACTTCTCAGCCTGGAAAGAGCGCATCGACCCTTTACTGGCAGGTTTGGGTAAACTGGACAAGGAAGTCGTTATTGTTTTTGATGAGTTTCCGGATATGCTGCAAAACTTTAGCGGCGGTGCTGAACCGTTCGGATTTGTCAAGGCGACCGATGCCCTGACCGCCTGGCTCAGATCAATTCGACAGGCACAACAAGACCCTGCATTTTGTCACTTCGTTTTCTGCGGCTCTGTCAACCTGCGTAAAACGCTGGAAGAAGCCGGCCTCAGCAAACGCATGAATGATACGGAAACTCTGCGCGTTCCCCCCATGTCACCGGAAGAAGCCCGTTTGCTGCTGCAAACACTGGCCACCAGCTACGGAACACTGCTGGAGCCTGCCGCTCTCGATTTCATGGTCGCCAAGACCGCCGATGGTCCGCCTTACTATGGCCAGGTGCTGATCAAGGCGCTGCGCGACAGCCGCCGCAACGAGATTTCTTTTGAAGTATTGCAGGGAATCTACGACAACATGCTGCGCAGCGGTGATCACGATCTGCACCACTTCGATTCCAGGCTTGACTCATATATCTCGTCATCTCAGGAGCTGGCCTGCTCACGCACAATTCTGCGTACCTTGTGCAATGACGCCTGGCATGAACGGGAATTGTATGATGTTGCCATTGCCGATAGTCGTCTTGACTACGCCGCCTATCAAAAAGTCGTGGATCGCCTGATATACGAGGGATATCTCAAGCGTGATCTTGATTCTGCCGGAAAACTGTCGTTTCTCTCGCCACTGCTTCGCGACTGGTGGGCATGCAAAGCGGGGGTGAGATAATGTACGCCTACAACCCGCGCAAGAAGACAGCTGCACAACTGGAAAGTTCTCTGGTCGGAGATGATCGTCACGATATTCTGAACGGCATCATGACAGAACTGTCCCTGAAAGAGGGGGAAAGCCCCAAGCAGCATTGGATGATTGTGGGAGCACGCGGCATGGGTAAATCGCACCTTCTGACCCTGCTGCATCACAAGGTGTGTGGTAATGCCGATCTAAGCAAGCTGTGGATACCGGTGCTCTTTCCTGAAGAGATCAGGATGGCCGGTGATCTGGCGCGTTTCCTGGAGCGGGCTGCAACCGAGATTTTGCACGATCTGGAACGGAGCAAGAACGAGATTGCTCCCGATTTGAAAGCAAAGATAGCGAAGATCCGCAGCATCAATCACGCTGAACGGGTCGATTATCTGTTCAGCGTCATCACCTGGATTAGGCGTGAAACCGGGCAGCATATCCTGCTTATAGTAGAAAATCTGCAACAACTGCTGGGTAAGAAAATCAGCCTTATCGACCAGAAGAAACTGCGCGCTTATCTGCAAAGCGAAGATGCACTGCTGCTGATCGGATCGGCCACAACCATTTTTGAAGCTCTGCACGACCATAGCCACCCCTTTTACCATTTCTTTCATATAAGACGCCTGAATGAGTTGAGTTTCGATGACGTCAAAAAGCTTGTCACCGACCTGCTCAGCGGTTATGGCAGTGAGGAGCAGGCCCGCATCATGTTGAAAAACGAGGCGCGGCTCAAGGTGTTGCATGCCTTTACCGGCGGCAATCCGCGCATGGCGGTCTTTCTCTCCGACATCCTCAAGACCGATGTCAACGAAGAGATGATCGACATTATGGATCGAATCCTGGACGAATTGACCCCATATTTCGAGGCAATCATCAACGATACGCCTGAATACCTGCAAGATATCATCAATACTTTGGCTGCCTATGAACCGGCCCAGAGCCCGAAAGAGATTGCCGAACATCTTGAAATGGAGCAGGGCACGGTCCGTAATTACCTGAAATATGCCAAGGACAACGGTTACGTGCGGGTGGCGTTTTCAAAAGGGAAGTCGAATTTTTACTGCCTGAATGAATATCTGTACCGCACATGGTTCCAGATGCGCGACAGCAGCCATCGGGAAGAGATGCGCTGGTTGATGGAGTTGATGTTGTTGTTGTATTCGAAAGAACAGCTTGAGAAAGAAAACCTGCGAATAGCAGAATCTGGAGAGGACTACGGGAATCATTACCAGCAGCTGGTGACACAAGTTGCACATTACGG
>JBGSQR010000121.1:0-5509 GCA_041737975.1 Geobacterales bacterium
AGGAGATAGCATTTCACGGAACCCCGGACCGCCCTTTGGTCCTTCATAACGTATCACAACCACATCTCCGGCAACCACAGTACCATTCATCAGTGCCGCCATTGCCGACTCTTCTGAATCAAAACAACGTGCCTTACCTTCAAACTTCATCATTTTTTCAGAAACGCCAGACTGTTTGACAACAGCACCAAGTGGCGCCAGATTACCATAAAGTACGGCAATTCCGCCCTCTTTTTTAACCGGATTATCGAGAGAATGAATTACCTCTTCATCAACATCTTCAAGACTGTCAGCCAGTTGCTTTGTAGTCAGACCGAAGAGAGTCTGTGTATCCTTGATCTTGTCCCCAAGTTGCTTGAACACACCGCTAACTCCACCCGCCACATCCAGATCTTCCATAAAGTAGATACCGCCGGGATTCATGGAGGAAAGCTGAGGTGTTTCTTTGGCAAGAATATCAAATGTATTCAGTGGCAGGTCAACCCCGGCCTCATGAGCAATTGCCAAAAGATGAAGAACAGTATTTGAAGAACCGCCCAGAGCCAGGTCAACTCTGATGGCATTTTCAAATGCGTCCCGCGTCATGATACTACGCGGTGTTACATTATTCTTGACCAGATCAACAATTTTTTCTCCCGAGGCAAAAGCGATTCGGCGTTTAAGTGCAGACACAGCCGGAGCAGTGCCACAACGCGGCAGACTCATTCCCAGTGTCTCAGTCAGAATAGCCATGGTATTAGCAGTAAACAGCCCCTGGCATGACCCCATACCGGGACAGGCATTATCCTCACAGGCCTGAAGTTCCTTATCATTGATTACTCCAGCTTTATAGCGAGCCATTGCCTCAAAGGTATCTGAAATCAGGGAATATCTTCTACCCTCACGCCCCTGCCCCACAAGCATCGGCCCGGCGGTAACAACTATACAGGGGATATTGACACGTGCAGCTGCCATCAACATGCCTGGGGTAATTTTATCGCAGTTTGTCAGCAATACAAGACCATCAAGACGATGACCTTCTGCAACAGACTCAATCATATCTGCAATAAGTTCGCGCGTGGCCAGGGAATAATGCATCCCCTTATGCCCCATGGCAATGCCGTCACAAATTCCCGGAATGCCGAAAAAGAAGGATTGACCACCACCGGAGTGTACGCCTTTTTCAATGAAACGCTCCAGGTCACGCATACCAATATGTCCGGGAATAAGGTCTGTGAAACTTGTAGCAACACCAATGAAAGGCTTATCCATCTGACTTTGAGGAACACCCGTCGCTTTTAAAAGTGCGCGGTGCGGAGTACGTTCCAGTGATTTTTTAATTTCATCGCTTCTCATCTTAAAACCCCTTTTCATCTATTTTAATATTTAAATACAGTGACTTGACTTGGTCTAGTTTTAACGCAGAAAACAATATTATGTAGAAAAGCTTAAATTTTATTAAATCAAATTGCTAATATATTCCTTTATTACCGGTCCATCAGCTTCAGCCCAATCCAGCAACATCAGGTCATCCGGCTTACACCAGCAAATTGCCGAGTGTTCGTGCAATACAATTTCACCAGATAAGATACTGCACACAAATGGATAAAGAGTGACTATAAAACTCGAATAGTCATGTGTAGTCAAGGACAAAGGTTTACCAATTTGTATACAAATCCCCATTTCCTCTACAAGTTCCCTTTGCAGGCAATCCTGAGGAGTTTCACCCGCATCGATCTTCCCACCAGGAAACTCCCATTTAAGCGGCAGACTCATAATCGAACTTCTCTGTGCAGCCAGAACGTAACCATTTTGTTCAATAATAGCACAGGCCACATGAATATGTCGGTTAGGAAGATCCAAATCCGGATTACTTAATTTCAACTTCGGTTATTGCAGACTTGACTGCCAATTCACTGATCTGGGCACCGACAAGAGTTTTATTTTTCTTTGTTTTCGAATTGGTAATAACTACAGAAGGGGTCGAATTCACATCAAAGCCTCTGTAAACCATCAGATTAGCCTGCATTCCATAAAGTACATCAGAATTACTAAGGTTACGCAACTTAACGCCCAAAGGAGCTACAGCAGCCTGTACAGCAGCATCTGTAGGCTTTTTATTTTTAAGGGCCAATCCGGCCAGAACTTTTCTCAGGCTGATGTATTTATTTTTTTCAAAGGCCAGAAACTGTAAATTATATGGTGTGTAATTAATTGTTTCCTTATGAATTGGAAAGTCAACGAAGCTTACCCTGGCAACTTTGGCAACAGCCGGATACATTTCATCAATTATCGGCTCCATTTTTATGCAAGCCGGACAGAACCAGTCACTTATAAAGTAAACCGTTGTCGTACTTGTTTTTTTGCCAAGAAAAAGGTCCAGTTCAGCTGCATCAGCCTCTTTCTTTACACCAAGCAGAGCTGCTCCAAAACCCAAGACAAAAAAAGCTGTTATAACAACTATGAATGAAAATCTTGACTTCATACCGACCCCTTTAACTCTAAATTTTAGAAATGACTCCCAGACAGCAGCAATACAGCCTATAAACACTGCCGAGGCGATAGCAAGACAGACAGGACACCACTGTCCTATTTCATACTTTTGTACCCAGATGAATCTGACCTCGGCTCCAGCAGAAGAAAACAGCAGCAGTAAAACTATCCATACAGCCAGCTTATATCGTTGTTTCAACGCTAATGCAAAGATCAGAATAGTAAAATAGACAATGCCGAACAAGCCAAAATCCAGACCAAAGATAGTATAGTTGCTGACCTCGCTGCAAGAAATTGAGCAGATTTTAAAATATGACGCAAATGAAAGTGAAAAACCGGCCAGTACTGCCAGCCACAAAAGAATTTTGGCCGCTTTACCTGGCCAGCGTGTAAAAATATCAGCTTCTGACATATTATTTACCATTCGTTATTCCAGAGCACCAATCAAGCTTTTGATATCTGCGACACCTTTATCAGCCAGCCACTTTTCCATACCTGCGGCAATTTCCTGGGCGGCAGACGGGTTAATAAAACTGGCAGTACCAACCTGGACTGCAGAGGCCCCAGCCAGAATAAACTCCAGTGCATCAGTGGCATTCATAATACCACCAATACCAATAATCGGAACTTTTACACACTTGGAGACCTGCCAGACCATGCGCAAGGCCACAGGCTTGATTGCGGGACCGGAAAGACCGCCGGTTATGTTGGCAAGTACCGGTTTGCGACGTTCAAGATCAATAGCCATGCCGGTAAGTGTGTTAATAAGTGAAAGAGCGTCTGCACCGGCATCCTGGCAGGCCCTTGCCATGACCGTCACATCTGTCACATTGGGAGACAGCTTTACTATCAAGGCCTTTGTGGTTGCTTTTCGACAGGCTGAGACTACTTCAGCAGCACATTGTGGATCAGTTCCAAAAACGATGCCCCCCTGTTTTACGTTAGGACAGGAAATATTTATTTCCAGACCGGCTATTTCGGGTATTTCATTCAACCTGGAAGCCATTTCCACATATTCATCAATAGTATTGCCAAAAAAATTAACAATGGCCGGTGTATTCACTGATCGAAGAAATGGAACTTTTTTGGCAATAAAGGCATCAATGCCAACATTCTGAAGTCCGATGGCATTCAACATGCCGCCTGGCGTTTCCACAATACGTGGTGTTGGGTTGCCGGCCTTGGGTTTCAGTGAAAGCCCTTTCGTTACGAAGGCGCCAATTGTCTCAAGATCAACATATTCTGCAAACTCTTCAGCATAGCCAAAGGTGCCGGAAGCGGTCATGACCGGGTTGCGCAGATTAATCCCTGCTATTGTAACAGACATATCCGGTTTCATCGCTCTAGCACCCCCATCCAAGTTCTTTACCGTCAAAAACCGGCCCTTCTGCACAGACACAGCGAAAGTCAGGAGTGTCAACTGTGTGATTTCTACCCGGTGTCACACACCCCAGACAGGCACCCACACCACAGGCCATGTAACCTTCCAATGAAACCTGGCAATAAATGTCATGTTCAGCCGCAATACCGGCTACAGCCTTGAGCATGCCGTGCGGGCCGCAAGCATAAATTGAAGTTTCCCCATTGCCATTTGACAGACTACTGACCAGAGCCTCGGTAACCAGACCACATTTACCCAGTGACCCATCTTCCGTGGCCACATAACATTCAACTCCCAACCGTTCAAATTCTGTAATACAAAGGATATCATCGCGAGTGCGACCTCCTGCATAAAGACTGACTGACGATTGCTTAACCAACTCCCTGGCCAGCATATATAGCGGAGCCAGACCTACCCCTCCACCGACAATGATTTTTCTCTCAGCTGCTGTTCCAAGATCAAACCCTTTGCCAAGTGGCCCCAACACATCCAGTTGATCGGTCTCATGCAAACCGGCAAGCATGGATGTGCCCTTACCCACAACCCTGTAAAGTATTTCAAAGTAAGGCTGGGCAGCTGCACCGGAATAATCTGGCGTATGCATGCCAACATCAAAAATACCGAATGGGCGCCTGAGAAGCGGATCAATAGCAGAGTTGACTCGCACCATGACAAATTGCCCCGGCTGGGCAAGAGAAAACTCTGTTGGTGCGGTCATGCGCATTTTCCAGTATCCGGGTGACACTTCTGAGTTTGATAAAATCATCGACTTGAACTGCATATCTACTCCTGAACCTGATTTTTTAAAGACTTTTCCATGAGAATGGCATCTTCAAGCCCCTCATAATACTTTTTCCTTACAAAATAGCGAATAAAACCATTCTTTTCATACAGTGAAATTGCAGCGGTATTTGACTCGCGAACCTCAAGCACAAGATTATCTGCGCCTTTTTCAGTTGCTGTCTTGATGGCAAAATCAATCAGAATATGGGCCAGCCCTCTTCCTCTATATTGATCAGCTACTGTAATATTCATAATCTGAGCCTCTTCAAATAGAGACATCAGGCAAAGATATCCTGCGAGTAATCCATTAACAGTTACAACAAACGGAAACGAAACCGGTGAGTGAATTTCATGTATAAAATGCTCTTTTTTCCACGGAGGAGAATAACAGAGCTGTTCGATTTTTATCACATCATCCAAATCGGTAAGCGTCATTGTTCGTATCACTACTTCATCTGAGACGGTCATTCTGGCATGATATGAAAAACTGACACTAATGTAAACGGTTTTGGGAATCCAACTATTGACAGCATACTGATTATCTGCATAATGACTTAATCAACTCAAGGGGTGTTTAATATGCATATAGTTGAAAAAAGTCTCGGTTTTTTGCTTGCCAAAGCCTATCAACGAGCTTTTGCCATATTCAAAAACGAACTGGAACCATATGAGCTGACCCCCCCGCAATTCGGTATTCTTCGTTTTTTATGGCAGGAAGATGGAATGTCACAGATAGAACTCTCGGAAAAATGCCAGGTTGACAGGACAACTTTAGGCGGCCTGATTGATCGATTGGAAAGAAATGGGCTGGTGGAGCGCCACCCACACCCAAATGACAGAAGAGCCTATCAAATCCGTCTATCACAAAAAGGA
>JBGSQR010000145.1:0-4014 GCA_041737975.1 Geobacterales bacterium
GGCGGCCATACCCAGGCCACGACCGGTGAATTTGGTTGTAAAAAACGGGTCAAATATCTTGCTGAGAGTTTCCCGGTCCATGCCGCAACCGGAGTCTGATATTTCCATATAAACGTACAACCCACCGGAAAGATTTTCATCCAGCCATACGTCCCTCAGGTAGCAATGATCACACTCCATGCAGCCGGTGGTAATTGAAATAACCCCACTTTTTTCTCCGATGGCTTCGGAGGCATTTATGACCAAATTCATAACGATCTGGCGGAGCTGTGTGGCATCTGCCTCTATGGTTGGAAGGTGTTGGTGCATGTTAAAGCGAAGAATGGCTTTTTTGGAAATGGACACCTGCAGCATATGCAGCATTTCATCCAGCAAAGAATTGAGATCCAGGTTCTCGATTAGAAATTTGCCCCTGCCGGAATAGGCCAGCATCTGTTTGGCCAGGTCAGCAGCCCGTGCAGCTGCTTTTTCAATCTGGTGCAGGTTATCCACAATCGGAGATGTGTTATTAATATGCATCAGGGCCAGGTCGGCATTACCGATAATGACCATCAGGATATTGTTGAAATCATGGGCGATGCCACCCGCCAGCACACCAAGACTCTCCAGTTTCTGGGCATGCAGCATCTGTTGTTCCAGGCGATGCCGTTCTGCTTCGGCCTGTTTCAATTCAGTTATGTTACGATGAATAGCCAGTATCAGCGGCCGCCCGGCTATCTCCACCATTATTAGTGAAACAAAAACAGATTTTATCCCACCGGTTCTGGTTCTATGTATTGATTCAAAGCTGACATCTCTATTATGGCGAACCTTCTCTATAGTCGTCAGAATCATTTCAGTATTAGGATTGTTTTCTATATCTTGAACCGTCAAATGTGAAAACTCTTCGGCTGAATAGTCGAGCATTTTGTGGGCAGCAGCATTAAACTGCATCGCCTTAAGATCAGGAACGCTCCAAAGTACTATGCCATCAGGTGATTTGTCGAACAAGGTCCGGTAAAGGGTTTCCGAGTCCTGCAGCCGCTGATGGGCTTCTGCCAACTGGGAATAATTGGAGATCTCGTTGTCCAGCATCAGACCGGCATAGATGAAAAAAGGCTTCAACTCTGCAAATATTTCTCCATGGGTAAGCTGCATGCCATCCATACAGACCACACCTATTTTTCGATCATGGGAAATCAGGGGAAAAATCCAGTTTTCCACCGCAATTGTTTCACTCTGCCCCGGATAAGCCACTGCATTGCCTGAATCCATAAAGCGCATCGCCTTGCCGGTTTCAAGCACCTCAATGACTTCCCTGTTATCCAGTTCGCTTAATTCACGGCTGGTTCCATACACATCCCTGAGTAGCCAAGAATTATTCAATCGGAAGATAATAGTGATATTGGCCGCCCCGACCGTCTGCATCAGAATATCAAGTATGTGAGGCACCAGATTATCCAGACCTGTTACAGTAGTGAGACTGATCAGCTGACGGTTTACAAGTTCCAGGCGCGCCTTGCTTCTGCCCAACTCCATCAGGCGCTGTTCGATTGGATCGTTTGTCATCTCTGCTCCGTGGGTAATGAAACTGCTGGATCATCAGATATAGCCTGTTTAAAAGTGTCCGCCAGATTTGCTTCCAAATTATTCAGCCCAACATCAATCCAACGCAGTTCAAGACTTGTCATCTCGCTAACAGCTTCGGCCTCGGCGCTAAAATCACCGGAGCAGGGCGTGCGTATAGCCAGCAGATACTTGTGAGAGCTGCAAAAGATACTGCGCATGATTGCAGGGTCCCCCGGCATAATACTGCCGACAATCTCTTTCCAGTGTATGGCCCAATCTTCGAACAAAAAGAAAGCTCCTTGTTCAAGCTCATGGCAGAACAGCTCATGCCCTAGATAAATATCTACGCAGTTTTGTCCCGGCGTCCGTATAACACCGGCAGCGCCAAGGATCTGATCCATGCGTGGATGACAGGCGCCATAGAAAACAAAACCTACCTGACCTACAAAGTGATCCAGGCATTTATCCAGGCTGCTCTGGAGTTTACCAAAATCCACATGCAGTCCGGATGGCAGAAAAGCAGTTCCGAGAGACCAACCGTTTTTTTCTATCAACAGGGAAATTTCTTTTTGCAGGATGCCACAGCCAACCAGCATTTTTTTCTCACTCATGCCGTTCACCTGCATAGCTGCCATATTTAATTGCAGACTCGATCATGACCCGTATATTGGATTCCGGTATCCTCAGAGGCATCATCAATGTACCAAAGATGAAACCACCGGCTTTTTTTCCGGCCAGCATAATCTTCCTTACCTCCCGATCCACCTCTTCCGGTGTCCAGTCGATCAGATGGATATCATTGATAGCTCCCGCTATTAAGGCCTGTGGCCCCAGCAGTTCTCTGGCCTCCGTAATATCATCGAACGGATTCAGATAATAGGCACCGATACCGGTCTGGCAAATCAAATCCGGAAGAATCGGATTAATCCTGCCTCCGCCATTGAAAAACACCACACCGGCTGTTCCGCCTTCTTCCAGATCACGGATAATCCAGGGCAGCGCCAGCTCCCGGAATTTTTTAAGCATTATGAAAGTGGCCGAAGCAACCGGATCGGCATAGACAATCAAATCTGCTCCTGCCTCACGCAGCGCCTTGATATGGCGCGAGCAGAACAGTGAGCAGGCAGACAGAAGACTGTCACGCAGCACTGGGTCACCACTAAGAAACAGTTCCAGCCAGGGCCCGATCCCCATCAACATGGCCGGCAACGAAAATGATGCGGTTACCACCCCCAGAACCGGATAACGCCCCTGTGACTCTTTTTTCATGATTTTTATGCAATTGGTCACTTCACGAAAACGAGGGTGCTCATTCAGATTTTCAGGGACATACAACCTGAGAATATCATCCGGCTTGCTAATAACCAGATGCCCCACGTTAGGAGGGCCGTCATCGGCATAGACAATATTTTTACAACCCATAACTTCTGCTTCCAGCGCTGAATAAAGCATTCCCATCAAAGTGTCGTAACCGTATTTTTCACGCATGCGCAGCTGTCCTTCAGCCACATGTGAGCCTTTAGAATAGTATTCACGAAACGACATTCCCAGTTCCGAAGGTCCCTGGTCCATCAGGTTACAGACAATCGGGACACGATCAGGCGTCTGACCCTGCATCAGGGTCCCAAAACGCTCCATACCGGTTGTCATGGACGCACCTCCCCAACCAGTCGCTCCACCACAGCCGGTGCCTCGGCAGCAGTTTCGGCCCAGGCATCAGCTCCCACTTCCAGATACAACCGGTCATGAAAACGATAGGGGGCGCCACCCACAAGTATTCTGATACGATCCTCAAGCCCACGTTCCTTTAAGAGCTGCCGGACCCGTTTTGCACCACGCTCACCGGTTGCGGTATGAATCATCATGGAAGAAATCCCGATCACTTCGGCACCTAAGGCAAGTGCCTCATCAACAAAACGCTCCGGGGTCACATTGATGCCCAGATCGGTTACAGCAAACATCCTTGCCCGCAGGCATCCGGCAACGATCTTTTTTCCCAGACCATGAAAGTCTCCATGACCGGTTCCGATAACCACATGACCACGTATTTCCGGAGCCGTTTTAAAGAGCGGAATCAGACGATCAGTAACTTCTTCTGCTATCTGGGAGGATAAATAGTGCTGTGAAAGCGTCACCTCGTTGGCGCAGATCATGCCGCCGATCATCCGTTCCATACCGGGAATGACCACCTCAAAAATGACCTGTTCGGGTGACATGCCATTGTCAAGCGCATTTTGTACAATCTGCAAAGCATAGGCTTTGTCTGTATCAAAAAGCGCCTGAATATACGCCGTCAGTGTACTCTGACTTATACTCTCTGCCATACCCGACTCCTCTGTACTGATTAAAAACTGAACGACTCTGGCTAATTGAAACCTTTGATCGCTTCTTGTAATACTGACATTTTGTATGGTTTCTGAACAAAACCGGCCACTCCGTTGCCGACAAATTTTCTGGCGACTTCCT
>JBGSQR010000162.1:0-5686 GCA_041737975.1 Geobacterales bacterium
CTTGCTGACATACGCTCGAATTCATCCCAAGAAAGTGTAAACTCACGGCCACATACACAAATTTTAACTGACATAACAACCTCCTTCTTTTTCCGTTTGGATTTATCCTGGAAGCCAGGCAACAACCTCCCTGTTGTGCGATAACAGAGAGACTCTTGCCTGACTTCCAAGAGGAAGGAGGCGGGGAGCTTGGGATAAATGCCCGAGGTTAGCTCCCGCCTATGTCAGTATGTTAAATTGCTGAAATTGGTATTTCACTCCTTTCAGTCAACTGCTCTGAAAGACGTGTGGCTGTATCAGCATCAAAAAGTTGATGTAAATTCCCCCGTTTTGCCAGAACAGCAGCAACTTCGGAGTTATTTGCAGCAAACCAGATCATGCCGTTTTCCAACCTTTCCAGTCTAAGTAGTTTTTTGTACGTCTCTGACATCTCAAATTTGATGGATTCGAGATACATTAGGCCAGACATCGGCTTGATGTTTTCGAGTTTGCCACCAGCTTTGAAAAAGTCATCCGGATCCTGCTCGCTAGGCAATACATACGCCATAACTGACAGGTCGGCTTCGATGCCTATAGGTATGGATCTGACTAAAGCCTTTTTGCCAGCGGCATCACCGTCAAACATATAGTGAATTTTCTTGGCATGACGCTTTAAAATTTTGGCATGTCCATCGGTAAACGCTGTGCCGCAACTGGCCACAACATTTTTTATACCGGCTTCCCATGCCGCAATCCAATCCATATATCCTTCGACAACAAGTGCCTCACCGGTTCTTGTTATTTCAGGTAATGCTTTATCAAGACCGAAGAGCACCTCAGACTTCTTATAGAGGGGCGTTTCGGGGCTGTTGATGTATTTGACCTTGGCTTTGTCTGTGATAGCCCTACCGCCAAAGCCGATTACATAACCAGCAGCGTTCTTGATAGGAAACGTCATGCGTCCCCAGTATCTGTCTTTGTATTCGCCTGTCTGCTCATCCTTGCGAATGAGTCCAGCCATTTCAGCAGCCCAGATCGGGAGCTTATTCTTAGTGAGATAACTCACCAAGGCCTTGCCACCGTTTGTGGGAGCGAAACCGATACCATGCGTTGACACCATTTCTGGAGTCAAACGCTTGCTTACATAAGCAAGAGCATCCGGAGTAGATTTAAGATTGTTTTGGAAGAAATCATTCGCTTTGGCCATCACAAGAAGCATGGCTTTACGTTCTTTCTCTTCCTTTGAATCTTCATCACCCAACGAGATGCCGCCCATGTCTGCAAGTTTCTGCATGGCCACAGGGAATTTTACGTTTTCCATCTTCATGATGAAAGTTGCGACGTTACCACCATCGGCACAAGAGCCGAAACAACGCCAGGTCTGGCGAGAAGGGTCAACCGTAAACGACGGTGTCTTCTCTCCATGGAAAGGACAGCAACCCTTAAAAACATTTCCTTCTTTTTTAAGGTCTGCATACCTTCCAACGATTGCTGCAATGTTTTGACCCCCATATTCAAGGATCTCGTCGATCTTCTTCTGTTCAATCATCTTCAAAATCCTCCTTTATGAGATTAGGTCCTGCTGTTGTGGTCTGACAGTGAGCTTTCGTAAAACTGGGTCACGCGGGTTAAGTGCTTCGTCTACAACTTTGTCGACTCTTGCCTGCAGCCGATCTTGAACAGTGTCATCCAACTTGAAGTTGAATCCTTCGACACCGCAAAGAGCGAGACTGCTGAGTTCAGCTACAAATCGACCATTTTCATCTTTAGAGATGGAATAGTATTTGTTGGAAATTAGTGTTTTCATAAGCCCTCCGGCTTGGCGCACTCCTCTCCCCAGGGGAGTGCATTTAAACTCCCCGCTGGGACAGGTTAGGTTAGCCGATAGAGGCTTTATTAAGTTGATAAGCTTTTACACATCCACCACCGATCCATTCAGTGATTTCATGTTTGCCGCAAATCTGGCAAACATTGTTCACGAACTGGTGTGGAAACTTGCTTATACGTTCATGTAGTTCCTGCATATCCCGATTAAGCCGGTGGATTGCAGAATTGTTGTGATAGTTCATACTTCACTCCCTTCCGGTAAAGGAATAAGTGAAAGTTCACTGACTGATGCCCAATACGCAGTATTTGGTGTGATGTAATAATGTGGCCGGTCTTCTTGAGTATCCAGACTCTCAATTGTCACGACGCCAATTATCAGGCCATACTGGTTGACCCAGATAGCCTTTTCACCTACTGCAAATCGACGATCAATATTCAGTGATTTTCTGTACTGAGCGAAGCAACCAAACGGGTTTGATTCCCATTTGTGACATCCACATTCAGGGCAATAATGCTCCACTGAAAGGATATGAGGATGCTTGTTAATCTCCGTCTGCAGATCAATGAACAATTTTTGGTTAAGATTCTGCATGCTTCACCTCCGCTACAGGTTGCCATCGGACATAGCCCCATACTGCAAGGACCAGGTTGACGGCAAACAGGAACGCCTGAGCATAGACTCCAGCCTGATAGTCAACGACTATCCAGCCAGTGTTTGCTATTGCCCAGAGAATGAATCCCCGTTTTTCCTGCTTAGTGATTAGAACTGTGCCGAGTAAAGATATAATCGTTAGAAGAATGGTTGTCGTTGTCATGCCGCCTCCCGGGATTCTGCATAGTCTGCAGCTGCATCGACGTCAAAACCATCAAAGCCTGACAATACTTCGTCAAGGTCATTGATTGATTCGATGAACGCGCAGTCGTGTTCCATGGTGAATTTTTCCTGAGCAAAGACAGTGCCCCAGAAGTTGATTGTTACTTTCTTCTCCAATGTTGCAGGGGAAGAAATGTCGTCATCAGCGTGTCTGGCTTCGAATTTGTGCGGAAAATCGGGATTGGGAGTAACAGCAACTCGTTTGCCTTCAAACAACAGGCATTCGATACCATTGATCAGGAAGATGTTATCGTTCTCTTCTGAAGAAGCAATTGGAGCATCTTTATCTGCCAAAGCAGTTTCAAGAGCTTTGATAGCTTCATCAGTAGGGCAACCGCCTTTGCAATCCGTGTAGAAATGAGAATGAAGCTGTTTCAGTTCGACAAGAGCAAGTTTGGCTGCATCGGCAAGAGATATAGTTTTCATAACTGAGTGTCTCCTTCTGGGTAAGTAGGTTATGGGGAGACACTCCTTTTCAGGGGAGTTTGATGTCTCCCCGAAAAGGGTTAAGGTTGGGTGATTAGCTGAGTTCTTCAGAGAAGATCTGTTTCAGCTGATCACCATCAACGGATGGATAAGAACTAACAAGAGATGTCGTTCTAGTTCTCAAACTCGTATGCTTGAAGTCCACGGTGTAAGTACCGGAAGGTTCATGATGAATCATGATCTTGTTGGCACCGTTTCTAATACCGTGAGGCATCATTATGAGGAGAGAATCTTTATCGCTAAGGAAGCCGGAGGCTCCTGCTCTGGAGATAAAGAGATGACCACCCAGTTTATGGATAATGTTGTGTGCATTCATGACCGCTGCCTCCTTAGCAGTGAATTAAAAGGGGCAGTCCCGTCAGGGGAATTTCTGCCCCTGTTAGGGTTGGTTTAGAATGATGAAAAGAACCAGTCGCATTGGCCGGTACCTCCCAGGTCTATCTTCTTGCTCAAAGGATATTGCTCAGCCAGTGATTTAACTGCTGGTGTCTGCTGTTTCGGTTGAACAGGTTGAGGTGTAGGCTTGGGAGCCGGAGTGACTGGAGGTGGAGTCGCTGGTTGCGGAACAGGGAAGAAATACGAATCCCTCGAAACATTGGAATACCATGTGCCGTTTTGAAGTCCGCCTACCACTGTGTATCCACCATTTGTCTTTTCTGTTTGCTGGCCCCAAAACGATTTCTTGGGTTTTATGTCTTTGCCACGGCCGGCACGAATTAACTGTGAAGGTCCGTGACAAGCCCAAACTTCTCCGTTGATTCGTTCAGCAAGGACATAATCCTTTCCTCCAGGGGAGGCTGAAGGCTGGTTCATGTGAACGATTTGGCGGATTTCTTTTGCAGGCCAAGGTGGCATTTTGAGCTTAATAACAGCCATTATTCACCCCCTTCATCGCCAAGCAACCAAGAACCATTGCCTTCGATAAGTTCATCGAGAGACATGGGACGATCCAGCATGAAGTTCTCCATAAAGTAGTGAACCTCTGGGAGGTCTGATGCTTTTAGGAGTTCTTCAATGCGGGCGGCTGCCGGCTTGAATTCACTGTTACCTGCTGCTATTTCCTCACGGCACTTTTTCAGTGCAGAGATTCGATCAGCGGCCTTGATAATCCCCTTGATTCTTGGTGGGATATCGAAGACTTGCTGATAAGCAGGTCTCAGTTGTTCGGGCAGTGATGAAAGATACTTGCTTGTGGCCATACCTTCCAGCTGGTCAGCAATACCTTTGATAATTCCGCCACCAAACATCTTGATAGGTGTAGGGATATCGCCGGTAAAGACTTCCTGAGAATCGTGGTAAAGCGCACAAACAGCGGCCTGATTAGCGTCAACCGGCATGTACCCTACCCTGGAAAGAAATACTTCATTCCAGATTGTTGCCAGGGCATGACTTATGATCGCTACATCAAATGAATGCTGTTTCAAATCCTCCTGTTTGGTGTTCCGCATAAGCGACCACCGGAAGATTTGAGACATACGGCCTATAAACTCGAAAAATTTGAATGTTGTTTTCATGACGAACGCTTCCTTTCAAGGTTAGTTGAGCAGAGGCGGACGCACGAATCCCCGCGAGGGAGAATGTGAATCCGCCCCGCAAGGGAAATTAGATTAGTTATTAATGACCGACGTATCCTACCAGATGCTGGTTCATCATTACCCGGTAGAAATACATATCATCGGCGATGCCTTGGGCACAGAGATAGTGAAACGTTTCCCATTGATCGTCTTGTTCTTCATCAGTAAGAGCGTCCCACTCTTCTTGAGTACCAGAATCAGGGGCATTTAGTTCAGCATCATGTTGTAGAGAGATCATGTATTCTTCAAGTTCTACTTCAAGTGAAATTTGTGGGAAAAAATACAAGTAAATTGCTGTGTCTCCCATATTTTCAGAACATTTCACAAGTTGTCTTACCTCAAAGTAACTCAACTTTTCCCATTCTTCGTCTGTGCCGTAGCTGCTTGTGGCCTTGGTTTGGCACTTTGAATGTTCCGGCATCTTGGCTGTCATGATCGAGCTTGATTCCTTTTGGAACAAGGATCGAATTAAGTTGAATGTAGTTTTGATCAAATTTGTCATTTTGAAGGCTCCAGGCACACTCCATTCCCATAGGGAGTGTGTTCAATCTCCCCTATGGTAGGGCCAGTGGCTTTAAAGAGCCATTAATAGTAGTTATGCAGACTTACGCATGATGCCGGTAAGTGTTGCAAACATTGCATCAGCAAGATCCTCAATTTTTGTAATCTCTTGAGAATGTTCCTTGCCGAAGATTTGTTCGCAAAAACCACCAGTGCCGGCGCCAATTCCGATTGCATAGGTTTCAATACCGTTCTCCCGAAGAAGTTCGGCCATTACCTTTGTATCGGTAAAAGAATCTGGTTGACCGTCCGTAAGGGTAAAAACAATCTTACGGTGTTCCTTGCGTTCCCAGATTCTCTGGCCAGCCCAGCGTAATGCCTGTGCAGTTGGAGTGCCACCACCAGCTGAGACTGCAAAGCGTCCCGAGTTTGGCCTTTCGCCAAA
>JBGSQR010000170.1:0-5830 GCA_041737975.1 Geobacterales bacterium
TCTGGAAGCGATGAAGATGGCGAATGAAATTATGGCTGCTGCTGATGGCAAGGTAACCGAAGTACGCATTACCGTCGGCCAGATGGTAAGTACCGGTGATGCCATGGTTATTCTGGGCTAATTCGTTCACATTTGTAATCATTTCTAGGAGGCAGTTATAATGGAAATCTTTAGCGCATTTCAAGTCGCTCTCACTGCTGTATGGGGCGACAGCGGTTACTCCGCCTTTACCGGCGGAAACCTGATCATGATAATTGTGGGAATTGTCCTGCTTTATCTGGCTTTTGCAAAAGGCTTCGAGCCACTATTGCTATCACCGATTGCCTTTGGCTGTATTCTGGCCAACTTTCCCAAAACCGGATTCCTGACCGAACATGGCGCCATGCAGCTGATTTCATTTGGTATTACCTATGAAATATTTCCGCCGCTGATTTTTCTTGGTGTCGGCGCAATGACCGATTTTGGTCCGTTGCTTGCCAATCCGAAGACTTTGCTGCTCGGCGCCGCCGCCCAGTTTGGCGTTTTTGTTTCGCTTGCAGGTGCAATGATGCTTGGTTTCACGCCACAGGAAGCAGCTGCCATCGGTATCATTGGCGGAGCTGACGGCCCGACAGCCATTTATCTGGCTGTCAAGTTGGCCCCGCAACTGTTGGGTGCCATTGCGGTGGCCGCCTATTCTTACATGTCTCTGGTCCCTCTGATTCAACCGCCGGTCATGATGCTGCTGACTACACAGAAAGAGCGTGAAACGGTTATGGATCAGTTGCGAGTCGTTTCCAAATTTGAAAAGCTTGCTTTCCCCGTTGTATCAACAATCTTCATCAGCCTGTTGCTTCCACCGATTGCTTCTTTGATGGGAATGCTGATGCTTGGTAACCTGTTCCGTGAATCCGGCTGTACCGACCGTCTTTCCGATACAGCACAGAATGCCCTGATCAATATCGTCACCATCTTCCTGGCTACCGGTACCGGTCTGACCATGTCGGCAGAAAGCTTCCTGAACTACAAGACCCTTCTGATTATTGCCCTTGGCCTACTGGCCTTTATTGGCGGTACCGCTGCCGGTGTTTTGCTCGGCAAGGTTATGTATTATGCCACGGGTGGTAAGGTTAATCCGCTAATCGGATCTGCCGGTGTTTCTGCAGTTCCCATGGCGGCCCGCGTCAGCCAGGTGGTTGGACAGAAGGCCAATCCTTCCAACTTCCTGTTGATGCATGCCATGGGTCCTAACGTTGCCGGAGTTATCGGTACTGCCGTCGCCGCAGGTACCATGCTGGCAATGCTCAAGCCGTAGTTTTTTTTATTACATAGACATTTTATCTGACGTTATTTAATGACGGGGACAAGTTTTTCTCGTCCCCGTTTTTTTATTGTATTAATTATGGGATGGCTGACTTCTTCATGGAGATGTATGAATAGTTTCAAAGAAAAGAGCACTGATCAGAAAAATGACCTGATATGGATGTGGATGTCTATATTCTGCCTGGCGTTATGGTTCCTTTATGACATGTCAATGATTGTTCAGGGCTGGAACAAGCTTGCAGACTTGATTTTTATAGCCCTGTTTGCCGGATTACTTGCCTGGCGATTTGCTTTCAATTATGAAAATAGTTTTTCTAACAACGAGTTGAAGGTTACACGACGGTTACTGTCATTTGAACAGAGCATCACAATTCCGTTTGACCAGGTTGAGGGCTTTTCTGATAAGTACAAGAGAAAGCTGCTAATTCGTCAGAGAATCAGTAGTTTTTTTCATTGGTATTCATCCGGAGATCCTCGTACAACCCGCGTAATGAGCTACATGCTAGGAAAAAAAAGATATGTTTTGATATTTAAGGCCAGTGACGTGTTTATGGATAGGCTGATTGCGGCAATGCCGGACCGTTTTGTGCCTTGTATCTAACAAATTGAAAGAAGGTGGCAGGATGAGTGAAGCGGATCAAACTGTTTGGGTAATATCGTCATTTATTAGTGGCATGGTTATTATTTACCTAACGGCAAGAATAGTTGGTAACGAAAGGAAAACTCTATGGTTTAGAAAGCGGGAAAAGTTCAATTTCTTTACTAAAAGAGGCTTTCTAGGAGACAGACTTAACTTTGGCGTACCGCGTTGCTGGCAGGGCTTTGCAGTCAGTTTAGCAATGGTGGCGGCAATCTCTTTAAGTAGCTGCATAATAATGGTTGTGGTGAAAAATTAAAATTCTAGCAGAACTAGTCTGGGTGTTCAGTCGATCGAAAAAGTCTGCATTACGTAAACTTTTATACGCAGTGTTTTATTGCCAAGGAGGCAGATAATGATTGAGTTGAAAGGTCTGGTGCCGGGTTTGTCGGCAGTCGTACAGAAAAAAATAGAAGAGGAAGATACCGCCTCACAATATGGTGTTGGCATGCTGGGCAAGTTGCTCTCTCCTCCCTCTTATGTAGATATGTTGATCAGGGCAGCTGCAGAAGCGGTTCAACCTCTTCTGCCAGAAGGATTTGTTACCGTATCAAAGTCAATGACGTTTACAAATGAAGCTCCTACAGCCCTTGGCATGACCATCACAGTCAAAGCAACTTTGGAAACTGTGGACGGTAACCGTCTGGTATTCAGAATTGACGCCAGTGATGAAATTGGTGAAATTGGTCACGGCAGTAATGAAAGATTTGTCGTAAGTGAAGTAAAACTTTGGGACAAGGCAAAAGAACGCATGGGGATTATCGGAAGTGACAATTTGAAGTAAATATCATTTTATTGAGCCTGTTCTTTTAACTGGTTGTTCGTTTGTGAAATAATGTTTCAGAAGTAATTTGGCTTTATAAATTCATTCAAAGGGGGGGCAATAATTACAAACGCAGTTTAAATGCTTAATTGATGAACAATGAATTTAACTAGCTAGATGGGGGAGGTACACATGACAGATGCAGGGATTACATTAATGGTTTTAGGAGTGGTTGCATTGCTGTTTGTGACGGAAATAATTCCGCTGGCGATCACTGCAATGGGCGGAGCGATTGCGCTGGGAGCATTGGGAGTCATTAAGACCAATGTTGTTTTTTCCGGGTTGTCAAACGGTACAGTTGTACTCTTTGCCGGTATGTTTGTTGTCGGCGCGGCCATGTTTCATACGGGTCTGGCGCAGAAAATGGGCACAACAGTAGTTAAAATGGTTGGCAAAAGTGAAAACGGGCTGATTACCGGTGTTATGGGTATTGCTGCAGGTTTATCGTCCATTTCTTCCAATACTGGTACTACCGCCGCATTGATGCCAGTTGTTGTTGGTATCTGTAAGGTTGCCAAGATCCCGGCCTCCCGTCAGTTGATGCCACTGGCATTTGGCGCTGGTCTGGGAGGTATTATTACCCTTATTGGTACTCCGCCGAATATTATCGCCTCCGGTGCTCTCAAGGCAGCTGGCCTGCGTCCGTTCGGTTTTTTTGAGTTTGCCTGGATCGGTATCCCGCTCACAATCGCCGGCATAATCTATATGCTGCTGATCGGTAAACGCCTGTTGCCGAGGGAAGAAGCTGTAGAAGGCGCTGAGGTTGATGAGGAAGCACAAAAAGAGGCTGCAGCTGGTACCACAGATCCGTCTAAGATGTGGATAACCGCCGCGGTTCTGATCGGCGTAGTTACAGTGATGGGTATTGGACCTAAATTCTTTACGCTTGAAATGGCTGCTGTAACCGCCGCACTGATTCTGGTTCTTACCAAATGCCTATCTGAAAAGCAGGCTTATCGAGGAATTGACTGGGTCACGATATTCCTTTTTGCCGGAATGATGCCGATTGCAACAGCAATGGATAAGAGTGGCGCTGGCAAGTTAATTGCTGACCAGGTTGTTGGCGCTATGGGTGGTAGTCCAAGTCCGATGGTGGTAACCGGTGCGTTGTTTGCTCTCTCTTGCGGTCTGACGCAGGTCATGTCTAATACCGCCTGTACTGCACTACTGGCTCCAATCGGTATTTCTATTGCTGCCAGTCTTGGTGCCAGCCCACATGCCGTATTGATGGCAATTTGTGTCGCTTCTTCCTGCGCATTTGCAACACCAGTAGGCACACCACCGAACACTCTGGTTCTCGGCCCAGGTGGCTATAAGTTTATGGATTACGTTAAGTGCGGTACTGGTTTGGTTTTGGTCTGCTTTGTCATATCTCTGATAGTTATCCCGATGGTATGGCCGTTCTTCCCGGCTGTTAAGTAATTCTTGCTTGTGGATTTGATGGAATGTTTAGAATATGGGGACCTGATTTAATCAGGTCCCCGATAGAAACGACACCCCCCATTGATCGTTTCTATTATGGCTATTTAATTCAGATGTGATTCGTAAAAAGTAAATTTGTATCAGAAAGATTCAAGCTGACATTGTTCGGTGTAATATCTGTAAAATGTAAAGAAGCAAGCCTAAATGGAGATAGTTTATGTTTCGTTGCATAAGCTTCAAGTGACTTAAAGTTTAGTTGGTAATATTAGTGAGGTAAAAATTTTTTTGACCAATTAGTTTGTGTACCAATCTTAAGCTTACAAATGATTGGTGTAGAAAATAATTTAAGGGGGTGTGTTGCTGGTTAGAGTCGTTTGTATTTTTGGGATTTGTTATTTAATTAACTATTTAAGTGAGGAGTACACATGTCTGCTGCTGCATTAACATTAATTGTGTTGGGGATTGTGGCGTTGTTGTTCGTAACGGAACTTATTCCGCTGGCGTTAACTGCAATGGGGGGAGCGATTGCACTAGGGGCTTTGGGCGTTATTCCAACCAAGGTCGTTTTTTCAGGATTGTCAAATGGAACAGTTGTTCTATTTGCCGGCATGTTTGTTGTTGGTGCGGCTATGTTTCATACCGGTCTGGCGCAGAAAATGGGAGCTACAGTTGTCAAGATGGTCGGCAAAAGTGAAAACGGTCTTATTACCGGTGTTATGGGTATTGCCGCAGGTTTGTCGGCTATTTCTTCCAATACGGGTACTACTGCCGCATTGATGCCTGTTGTTGTTGGTATCTGTAAGGTTGCAAAGATCCCGGCCTCTCGCCAATTAATGCCATTGGCATTTGGCGCTGGGTTAGGCGGTATCATTACCCTTATTGGTACTCCGCCGAATATTATCGCCTCCGGTGCTCTCAAGGCAGCTGGCCTGCGTCCGTTCGGTTTTTTTGAGTTTGCCTGGATCGGTATCCCGCTCACAATCGCCGGTATCATCTACATGCTGCTGATTGGTAAGCGTCTGTTGCCGAAGAGTGACGCCGTGGACGGTGCTGAGGTCGATCAAGAAGCACAAAAAGAAGCTGCTGTCGGTACAACGGATCCTGCAAAAATGTGGATTACGGCAGCAGTATTGATTGGAGTCGTTACCGTGATGGGTATTGGGCCAAAATTCTTTACACTTGAAATGGCTGCCGTAACTGCTGCACTGATTCTGGTTCTTACCAAATGTCTTTCTGAGAAACAGGCCTATCAGGGTATAGACTGGGTCACAATCTTCCTGTTTGCCGGTATGATGCCTATCGCCTCCGCTATGGATAAAAGCGGCGCCGGAAAGTTAATTGCTGACCAGGTTGTAGGCGCCATGGGTGGGAGTCCAAGCCCGCTGGTGGTAACAGGCGCACTGTTTATGCTTTCCTGCGGACTTACTCAGGTTATGTCCAACACCGCCTGTACAGCTCTGTTGGCGCCAATTGGTATTTCAATTGCTGCTAGCCTTGGTGCCAGTCCTCATGCCGTACTGATGGCCATCTGTGTTGCTTCTTCCTGTGCTTTTGCTACTCCGGTTGGAACACCACCGAACACTCTGGTTCTCGGCCCAGGTGGCTATAAGTTTATGGATTACGTTAAGTGCGGTACTGGTTTGGTT
>JBGSQR010000171.1:0-3517 GCA_041737975.1 Geobacterales bacterium
GCTGGAAGCGATCTTGAGTTGATCTTTGTCTCCACCCAGCGCATTGGCAGTGGTGCCGACCGGACAGAAAGAACACCAGGTGCGCGGTCGATAGATCATCCCCAACACAACCCCAACCCCGGTAGTAACTGCGCAGATCAACCAGAAGACATGACCCCAATGCAGCGGATCGCCTGGATTCTGGGCTATCTGCAGCCCCATCAACGACATTAGCACCGTCATGGCAATCCAGCGAAATTTCATTGAAGTCAGCATTTCCGGTATACGCCTGGTGCCGCCCAGATAACGGAAGATGGTGTCGTAAAAGCTGCCGCGCGGGCAGATATTACCGCACACATAGCGGCCGCGCAGCAGACCGCCTCCCATGCCGACCACCATGGCCACGGGAACGGTGAAGCCAAGCAGTGGATATTTCCAGCCAAAAAGAATGGTGATAAACATAATGGAAGTGAGCAGCCAGCGATGCAGATCGTGAACCGGCAATAAAACAGGGAGACGAAGACTTTCGACACTATTTTTCATAAAATAAAACTCCTATATATTCAATAAATCATATATACAGGAGTTAGAATTATTGTGCAAGCTTTTTTAGTTTATCAGTCTTTGATTGGCCACCCTTTTTCAAAACCTTCCGGAAAAAAATTCTCACGGGTGCGGTTGTAGTAACCAAACTGCAGCTTGGGGAATTCAGCTTTTAACCTTTGCAATAGCTTATACATACCGATGCCCTTGCCGTTGACGCCCATCTCTTTGTTATAAAAATCCGGATCAATGGAAAGGTTGCGCATCTGGATCATGTCGATACCGGTGTCGGCAACAAAGCGGAGCAGCGCCTCCACCTCTTCCGGTGCATCGGATACACCGGGAGAAACCAGATAGTTGATCATGGTGAAACGACCGGCATCCTTGGCCGTATGCACTGATCGCATCACATCACCGAAAGCATAGCCCTTTGGACGATAATAACGGTTATACTGTTCTTCGCGCACCGAGTTCATGGAAAAACGGAATGAGTCCATCCCTGCATCGCAGAGCATGCTGATCCGTTCGGGGATAGAGCCATTAGAGTTAAAGTTGACCGTGCCACACGAAGTGGCTTTTTTCATACGGCGGGTAGCCTCGGCAATTGTATCGGCCTGCAGGATCGGATCGCCTTCACATCCCTGGCCGTAGGAGACAATTGCCATCTCAGCCTGTTCAAGATGCGGAACAGCAATCTGGCATAATTCTTCCGGTGTGGGCACAAAGCTGATCCGTTCGTGGTTGGATGGACAACATTCCGAAGGTTGCAGACTGATGCAGCCGAGACAGTTGGAATTGCAGACCGGCGAGGTTGGCAGCGGCGCTTCCCAACGACGGTAGAACAGATTTTTAGCTGCAAAACAGTGGTAATCGACGGCACAGCGAGACAACTGTTCCAGCAGTCGGTTGTCCGGCATGATTTTCAACATTTTACGCACCAGTGGGTCCAGGGTACGGTCATCAAAATTAACCGGATTCCAGTTGCTGTTACTATCCACCTTGGTAGCGGCAACCACAAAGCAGTCACGATCTTCATCCCAGCCAACTGCAGTGTAGGACCAGAGCGGTAGATGGGTTATTTTGGAGGAATAATCGCAAGCCGGCAGTAAGGTACGCATATAGCCCGGTGCCATAAAGGCGGCCACGGCCTGAACACGCTGACTACGGCGCCCTTCACGGAGTTCCGGAACGGTGATAAATTTCTTTTTTGCAGCATCCCAGGCAATAGGCGGCATCTGAGGCATAGTAAACAGGCGGCTGTCTTCCGGCAGTGGAATCAGCTCCACATCATCCGGCAGCACCGCTTCATTGCCGTTCATTCCGGCCATACAGAGATCCGGATGGTCAAATATGTTGCCTTTTGAATCGGCATACAGCATTTTGGGCAGACGTTTTTTCATATTAATCCAATACTTAATTTTTAAAACAGAACCACCTTATAATTCTAATTATGCAGGCTTTTTAGTTTTTGCATCTCTGACACAAAAACATCATAATCACCCTGCACAACAGAGTTTTTTGGCAGGATATAGGCATTTATTTCACTTATAAAAATGTAGGTCCGGTCATTGTACGAAACCACATTTTTGATTTTATTCCATTCCTGCCTGACTTCGCCAATTTGGGTTTTCTCCACCAGACCATCAGCGTCAACTTGTAATTCATGTTCACCAATAATGCCGTTATTCTGCCCTTCGGAATACATTTTTACAATTCTTTTACGCAGATTTTTCCTGACAAACATGGGATAAACATAGTATGCAGGCAGTGAAATGGTGATAGCAACTATTCCTGCCAATAGGAGAAAATTAAGCGGAGAAAATTCATTTACAATACTGAGGATCATAGCAGCCAGCATAGGGCTGAAACAAATAATAGACCTGTTTTTAGTAAAGGCTTTCTGAATGGTCTTGGAATTATCAAACAGGTATTGATTGAATAAAAACAGCTCTTCCGCATTGATACCAAAGATAATATTCATGTTTCTCCTCGTCGGTTTTACTATTTTATGTTTAGGACTATTCAGAAAGTGCCATATAATACATTCATTAACAATCTGACGCAACCGGGAATAACCGGCACATTCTCAATCAGCTTTTATCGCATAATACAATAATTAAACAACGGATGTTCATATGAAGAGAAGAATCAACCTGCTACGCTATTTTTCAATACCGATAATGGCCGGAGTCATTGTTGCAGTCATCTGGGCAAATCTTGCCTCAGAAAATTACCATTATTTTGTGAAACAACCGATTTATGTGACCAGCAAAGCCTGCCTCTCCTCATCAGAAAGCCCATCCACATACTCGCTCATTCCCCGCAGAGTATTACCGAAAAAATAACGCTCACGGGCCTGAATGTCTGGTGGCAGCGAACTGAAATTAGCATAATTGTTGTCATGGGCCAGCAACCACTTAATCAAAGCCTCTTCGCGCTTATCACTCTCAACTCCGGCTGTAATTGCAACCCCCTTAACCCACAACTGAAGCTGTTTGCGAGCAATCTGCAGGTATTCCATGGCTTTATCCACCAGGCCGTAATGCCCAAAAGCCATATAACGGGGCGACAAATCAATCATCCTGTCTATGGATCCACGGGCAATATCGAGGATAAAACGAGGCGGAGTTGCCGGACGCATATAAATTCCACCGAGCACATCGGAGCGCACACCTGCCACCTCTCCGGCAAACAGCAGATCATCAAACAGGTAACAGCAATGATGCTGGGCGTGCCCCGGAGTCTGATAAACTTTTATGCCGGTATCACCGACAGTCTCCTCATAGCGAATCTTATCAGCAGGCACAGCAATAATTTCACCATAGGCCTCTGCCAGTTCACCTAGAACTGAACGTGAACCTTCCCACAGTTTCTGGGGGGAAACCATGTGTCTGATACCATCCGGATGGCAGATTATGGTGGCTTCAGGAAATTCCTGCAGCAAGGCACCGGTTCCACCGGCGTGGTCAATATGGATATGGGTCAGCAGAATATA
>JBGSQR010000175.1:0-3887 GCA_041737975.1 Geobacterales bacterium
GATTGTCGCAAAGATAGTCAGTATCAGAAAAGGGATGTAAAACATTGGTGACTGGCTCTGAATCATGGCAAAGAGAATATTCTTGGCATCAGGATTTGCCAGAACAAAAGCCCCCTGCCCCAGGTAGTTGATATAGAGCGCCGCAAAAACAAAGTACCAGGCACGTATGATCGGCTTTTTGCCCAGATGCCCCATATCGGCATAAAGAGCCTCGCCACCGGTGGCACAGAGTATTACCTCGGAAAGCACAATATATCCGGCAAAGCCGTTTTCCCTGAAAAAATCAAAAGCATACATCGGGTTGATTGCAGAAACGATGCTAATATTTCCTGAGATGGAAAACAGACCCGAAACAAGCAGACACATAAAATACACGACCATGACTGGCCCAAATATCCCGGCCATCTTGTCGGTACCACGTGACTGAAAATAGAACAGACAGAAAGCAATAATGGCTGCTATAAGTACCAGAACTCCCTGCCTGGTAGCTTCCAGTCCCGGTATCAGCAAAAGGCCTTCAACTGCTGAAAGTATGGATATTGCGGGAGTAATAACACCATCACCTAACAGGAGAGAAACGCCAAGATAGGAGAGGAACCCGGCAAAACCAAGCACCCGCCCCTTTTTGAATAGCTTGATGATAATCTCGCGCAGGACAATCTCTCCTCCCTGCCCCTTTTTACCCAGGCTCATGGCCAGCCAGGCATATTCAGCAGTTACAAGAATTGTCATGGTCCAGAAAATCAGACAGAGAATACCGTACACATTTTTTACGGTCGGTGCAGTTAACGCAAAAACAACGGTTAAGGTATAAATTGGACTGGTACCGATATCACCAAACACAAGCCCAAGTGCCTTGACAATACCCCCGAAAAATGAATCTTCGTGTTTGATGTTCATCAGTTAATAATCCTTTAAAGCAGTCGGGCAATAAAAAAAGAGCGGCAAAAATGCCACTCTAATTTATAAACGAAAAACAACAGTTTTGCCATAACTGAATTTTAAGGACTCAGCGTAGTAAATCTAACCTGACTACATTTCAACCCGCGTAACAACCCCTTGCAGTTTTGCCGCTGGCAAATGATTGAACTGAACAAAATTAGGAGTCAGTTTTTTTATTGCAGAAAACACCTTCCATACTGGGTTGGAGGTAGTAATATCCTCAATCCCGTAAAAAACTACTTTTTCCTGGATTCCGTTTGTCTTCAGCAGTTGCTCGATCTCAAACATCTCCATATATCCGGCTCTGATACTGAAAGCGTCCAACCCTGTCCCTACACCTTGCAGTATATTGGTCTCCAAACCATAGGGATCATCGGTTCGAAATATGGAAATCAGTACATTGCGTGTGTATACGATATTGCTGCGAATGGTGCAATGCACCAGATAGGGCGGAATAACACCCAGCTCCTTGATAAAAAAAAGACCGGTCCCGGTAATATGCCCCTTGGCATATATCTGTTCATAACTTATCAGATATGTATCCAGATCCAGAGGCCGCATGGCACGATAAAGAGCTCGTTGACCATATGTCCAGATCAGAATGGCTGCCAGCGGAATCGAAGCAAGAATAATGGACCAGTAGCCGCCATGAGGTATTTTGTTCATGCATGAAACAAAGAAAACCAGGTCCACCAGAGTAATTCCGACTGCAAACGGTACTTTCCATTTTTTAGTAGTGTGGGAGAAAATCATGACCATCATGACGCCGGTAATGGTCATTGTACCGGTTACCGCCAGGCCGTAGGCTGCTGCCAGGTTTTCGGACTTCTGGAATATGAGCATAATCATCAGCACCGCCAGCATCAGCATCCAGTTAATCGAACCGATGTAGATCTGGGATTTCATCTGTGTAGAGGTGTAATCCACTTTAAGAAGCGGAAGCATGCGTGTATTTATCCCCTGGTAGACAATTGAGAAGACACCACTGATCATGGCCTGGGAGGCAATAATTGTGGCCAGAACAGTCAGAATCAGAAAAGGAATATAAAGCATCGGGGCCTGATGCTGTACCATGCCGAAGAGATAATTTTTTGCTTCGGAATGACCGAGCAGAAAGACGCCCTGCCCAAAGTAGTTGATAACCAGCGCCGTGAAGGTAAACCACCATGCCCGCATAATCGGTTTTCGTCCCAGATGTCCCATATCAGCATACAGCGCTTCACCACCTGTGGCACAGAGAATGACCTCGGAGAGCACAAAAAAGCCTTCCAGCCCGTGGTGCAACATAAAGTTCAGCGCATGGTGCGGACTGACCGCCATAAAAATAGAGGGCATAGAGACCAGGGAGACAAGTCCCGAGATTGTCAGAACAGAAAACCAGACAACCATGATCGGACCAAAAGCTCCGGCAACTTTATCTGTCCCCTTGAACTGAAATACGAACAACACTACAGCAATAATTGCGGCTATCAGGATCAGAACCATTTGCGGTGTGGATTCCAGACCTGGAATCAGCGCCATACCCTCGACCGCTGACAGTATGGAAATTGCCGGAGTGATGACCCCGTCGCCAAGCAGCAGACAAACTCCAATATAGGAGAGAAAGCCTACAAAAGCCAACTGCCTGCCAGGCTTGAGCAAGCGCACAAGGATCTCACGCAACACAATGGTGCCGCCTTCTCCCTTGCGGCCGAGGCTCATGGCCATCCAGGCATATTCTCCCGTCACAAGAATGGTCAAAGTCCAGAAAACAAGAGAAAGAATACCAAAGACATTATCCTCTGTCGGCTTGGTGAGCGCAAAAATAACTGTCAATGTATAAATCGGGCTGGTACCAATATCGCCGAAAACCAGCCCCATTGATTTGATAATTCCACCCCAAAAGGATTCATCCGAATTGCTACTCATTGTTACCTCCACAACAATTTACCGTGAGGCTGACAGCTGAAAATAAAAAACCGCAAGCATAAGCCAGCGGTATCATAAAATTGCTGTCCTGCCCTTCCAGGTGCCTACGAGGTTAGCTGACGGGCTGGAGATTGAAAGTTCTCCCTCTGATAAAGAGTAAGCCCCTAATGAACGGGTCCCCCGCATCCGCCTCTATGAAACGGATCTCGGCTGCATTTTAATGATATGCGACTCCACTGGCTATATTTGTCAATAACTTGCTCAAAAACACTGTCCGCAGCGAGTACTGACATCAAACCTGCTTAAATACTGAAATCAAACTTACAAAAACACTTTAGTCTGAATAAACTTTCAGTCGATACCCTACACCTGGCTCTGTTGTTATATGACGAGGACGCGACGGGTCCGCTTCGATCTTTCGGCGCAGGTTACTAATATTAACTCGCAATACGTGCGGCTGTTCCAGATACGCGATCCCCCAAATCTGTTTCAGAATCATGCTATGAGTCAACACCTTGCCGGCATGAGAAACAAGCAGCCTCAGAAGGTCGTATTCGGTCGGCGTCAGCGGTATCTCCTCATTGCGGATGGTTACAACACGTCTGCCCAGATCAACCATCAAATCACCGCTGGTAAATATCGGCTCCGCAATCCCCTTGACCGAACGACGCAGAGCCGCCCGGATACGGGCCAAGAGCTCTCCAACCCCGAACGGCTTGGTCAGATAATCATCCGCCCCCGCATCCAGAGCAGCCACTTTGTCATCCTCCCGCTCCCGCACCGACAGCACTATAACCGGCACCTGCGACCACTCGCGGATACGCCTGATAACCTCTATGCCGTCCAGATCAGGAAGCCCCAGATCCAACAGAATCACATCCGGCCTGACCGTCGCAGCCGCAGCCAGACCGGCATGACCGTTCTCAGCTTCATGCAGCGAGAATTCGCCGGACAGAACAGTATGAAGGAAGCGCCTGATGGACAACTCATCGTCGATGACCAGGATACGCGAAAGGTTGTCAGATAAATGTTCAGAC
>JBGSQR010000204.1:0-4022 GCA_041737975.1 Geobacterales bacterium
GCGACCAACTCTTTACCTGTTCCGCTTTCTCCCAGAATCATTACAGAGCTGCTGCTGGGGGCGACCTTCTGGATCAGGTCGAATATTTCTCTCATTTTGGGGCTGTTGCCGATTATGCCACAGAAACTATCTCTATGCTGAACGGTCTGCTTGAGAAGAGTATTTTCGCGTTTTAGGTCGGATTTTTCCAGAGCATTACGTACCAGTATCTTGATTTCGTCAATTTTGAAAGGTTTAGCAATATAATCGTAGGCTCCAAGCTTCATAGCTTCTACAGCCTGTTCCGCAGCGGAAAAGGCTGTCATCATCAATACTGCTGTTGCAGGCGATTTGGCCTTGATCCGACCCAACAGTTCAATACCGTTCAACCCCGGCATCTGCACATCGGATATGACAAGATCAAACAGGTTGTTATCAAGCAATGCCAGGGCTTCATTGGCACTGGAAGCCATGACAGCTTCGTACCCTTCTCTTTCAAGAAGAATAGCCAGAAACTCCCGCATACTCAGTTCATCATCTACAATCAATATTCTGGTGTTCATGAAATCTCCCAGAGGAATTATAAAATACTTTTAGCAAAAACCAACTCAATTTAACCAATTCTTCTCAATCCATCAGCAATTTTAATATTAATGGCCCGCCAGGCAGGAAAAATTGCTGCTACAAAACCTATTATAATTGCAAAAATCACATCCAGATACAAAGTGGTCATTTCAACCTGAAATACCGGGAAAAAAGCTCCCATCTCATCACCGAACTTTTGCGCTACCGGAAATGTCAGCAGTATTCCGATAAAGCAACCGAACAATGAAATCAGCATTGACTCACCGAATACCATCCCGCCTATATGCCAGGAGCGGAAGCCCATGGCCTTGAATATGGCATATTCACCTATGCGTTCTCGTGCTGTCATGGCCATTGTATTTGCTACTACTGCCATGATAATCAGGATTACTACAAAAGAGACAATTTGTATGGCAACAACAATCGCTTCGGTCATGGAAATAAAACTCAACTGAAAAGCTTTCTCCGTTTCAGTTAGTGTTTCGGCCAGAGAATTTTTAAACAGCCTATCAACAGCTAGAGAAGTTTCTGCCGCATCTTTAGAATTTTTCAGAGCTATCAGAAATATTCCGGTCTGGTCTGCCCTGCGTGGAACGGTTTTTCTTAGGGTTTCATTCAGGTAAGTCCAATGGAAAAACATCTGGGTTTCATCTGTAGACTTGTCTGCACCTTCATAGATACCATGCAGGACAAACTCCCAGTTTCCCGGGAAAATAGTCCCTTTAAGGGTGATATTGTCGCCGATTTTCCAGCCGAAACGATCAGCCAGTTTCCTGCCCACAATGCATCCCTTGCGATCACTCAGGAATATACGCTTCTGCTCCAGTGGCAATATAAATTCCGGATATAAGTCCAGATAGGATTTGGGTTCGATGGCAAAGTTTGGAAAAAAGTTTTTCTCACTGACATATACACCACCAAACCAGTTGGCATAACTGACGGATTTAACACCTTCAACCTGTTTGATACGATCCTGATAGGAAATCGGCAGGGAAAATATAAGTGAGATTGAGTTGATAGTAATCAGCCGGCTTGCCGATGATGAGTTTACTCCGGCGTACCATGCGGTTACTACCGTACTAAGCAGACCATAAGACAAAATAGCAATGGTAATGCCCAGAATAGTCAAACTTGTTCTCAGTTTGTGACGGAAAACATTTCTGAACAGAATTTTAAGCAGATACATAGTTCAGCTCGCCCTTATCCAGATGCCTTATCAGGTGGGCGACCTCGGCTGCCCGTGGGTCATGCGTAACCATAATAATGGTTTTACCGAATTCCGCATTCAGCCGTGAAATAAGATCCAGAATTTCCTGGGCTGAAACTTTGTCCAGATCTCCCGTTGGCTCATCCGCCACCAGAATGGTTGGATCGGTTACAATTGCACGGGCAATGGCGACACGCTGTTGTTGGCCTCCGGAAAGCTGGGATGGATAATGCTCCATACGATCAGCCAGTCCGACTACAGAAAGGGCTGTATTTACATGCTCCTTACGCTCACTTCTTGACAGAGAGGTCAGTAGAAGCGGCAGTTCTACATTTTCAAATGCGGTCAGGACAGGAATCAGATTGTAAAACTGGAATATAAAACCCACATGGGCTGATCGCCAGCGTGCCAGATCGCTTTCGGAGAGAGTTGCAATATCTACACCGTTGATGGATATGGACCCGCTGTCAACCGTGTCAATTCCGGCAATCAGATTGAGCAGCGTGCTTTTGCCTGATCCGGAAGGACCCATCAACGCCAGAAACTCACCTTTCTCAATTTCAAAGTTGATTCTGTCCAGCACAAGGATGTTTTGACTTCCACGTGTATAGGATTTGGTTACATTATTAATATTTACTATGATCTGTTTTGAATCCATGACCATCACTTCTTTTCCGGTAGTGAAACGCTGGAACCATCTTTAAGCTTGTTTAGTGGTTTGATAGCAACCCTGTCACCTGATTTTACGCCAGTGACCTCAACCATTTCACCTAACTTAACACCGCGTTTAACAAGTGTGAAAACGACCTTGTCTCCACTTAGCAGATATACACCTTCGTTATCACCTGATTTAACAATGGCAGCAGGATTAACTGCAATGCGAGGAGCTTGTTCGCTCGTTTTTGTTTCCCGCTCAAGAAAGGCAACCTTGGCACTCATCTCTGGCAGAACGCGACTATCCTTGTCTATGAATTTCACCTTTACCATTACTGAAGCCTTGGACCGGTCAGCAGTCGGAACAATTGTATGCACAACTCCTTTTAAGCGGATATTCTGCAGAGCATCAAGGATGATTTCACAGGGCTGCCCGCTCTTGACCGAGGCCAGATTTGATTCAGACACATCAGCCTCCACCATCAGCGAATCCAAATCAGCTATTGTTACAACCGCCGCCTTGGAATTGGCCGCAGCTCCTAGAGGAGTTATAATATCTCCCACATCTGCATTTTTGGTCAGCACAACAGAATCAAACGGGGCCCGGATCAGGCTGTAATCAAAGTTAACATTGGAACTTTGCAAAGCAGCCTGTGCAGATCGAACTCCGGCTTCTGCACCCGTAACCAAAGCTACAGCACGCTTGTAACGTGCTTCACTAATATCAAATTCAGATTGGGCCACAATACCCTGAGTTAAAAGCTCCTTCTGTCTATTGAAAGATCTTTGTGCATCTGTACGTTCAACAACAGCCTGCTCCAGGGAAGCTCTGCTATTTTGAACAGCTGCTTCACTCTGTCGTACAGCAGCTTCCAGATCCTTGTTTTCCAGCCGTGCAATAATCTGTCCTGCCTTGACCTTGCTCCCCTCCTCCACTCCAAGCCATTCAAGGCGGCCTGTTGTTTTGGCTGCAACAGAGGCCTTACGCTGAGCAACAACGTAACCACTGGCATTCAACATTGTAAAAGACTGTGATGGGTATACCTGCGAGACCGAGACTGTTTCAATAGTTATCTTACGATCTTTAAACAGTAGAAAACTGATAACTACAATAACCAGACAGACCGCTGAAATAATCAAGCCAAACCGCTTTTTTTTACCCGGTGTGCCAAGTTGCATTGTTTTATCAATCGAGAGCTTGTTAAGTGACTCAGAAGGCATATTTTTTACTCCTAACCCTGAAAAACAGGATAAGTGCATTAACGCTAAACTTCGCAGAAAAAAGACATGATCTTTCATAACACTAATATGGAATAATGTGAATAGTTGACAATACCGCTGTTAGAATAAAATTTTATCATTTATTTGTTCCGGTTGCTGTAATTTTGATAATTCTGTGTTATAGGAATTAAGTTAATTTGATCAAGATGATCTCCAAGAACCAGACAAAAATCAACCAGGAGGCGATAATGAGTGAAATAACCGATGTCTATGCCAGAGAGATTCTGGATTCACGCGGCAACCCAACCCTTGAAGTGGAAGTATACCTTGAATCCGGAGCTTTCGGACGTGCCGCAGTACCATCCGGCGCATCAAC
>JBGSQR010000216.1:0-2114 GCA_041737975.1 Geobacterales bacterium
CTGCTCGCCATCTGGAGTATGCAGCCCCTTAAGTGTTCCATCAGCACCACGGCTGACACGCGGAATTTTGATCTTCTGTCCGACTTTCAGTTTTTTAATATCATAAATATTATTCTCACGACGAACTTCTTCAATCAAAGCCTCTGCCTCATCATTGCTAAGTGCATAATCTCGCATTAGAATTTTGAACAGATTATCACCCTGTTTAACTGTATACACATTTCCAACAAGCGACCTGGAAGAGCTAGACTTGATTGAAGCTCCTCGTTTCTTTTTTATTGCTGCCTTTGGGGTCTGTATAACTGGAGCACCCAACTGCTTGAGCGATTTCTGATCAAGTTCAAAGCTGGGGTCCATGGCTGCGAAAGAAGTCACACAAGAAAGCGCAAGTACTGAAGCTAAACTGAATGTACCCGGTATGAGATTAGTAGAAAAATATGACATCAGTTCTCCAAACGAAACGGGTGAATATAACAGAACTATATTAAATCAAGTCTTATCAATACGACAATTGCAGCTTTCAATCAAGTGATAGTACGAAAGCGCTTATGGCATCTGAAACCTTGTTACGGTAAATCAATAACTCACCCTTTGGATTGAGGCTATACCTCTGCATTTTAAATCCTTGTTTCTGAATGGCCGATAATTGTTTAAGCTGTTCATTGCCAATAACCTCTTTCAAGACATTTTTCATATAATTGTCTGAAATAGTTCCACCTTTCACGGCAAGAACCTGAATGGCTCTGATTCTGTCACCAGTTTTAAACAATCTTATATCAACGGACTCACTCAGGTAACGTTCCCAGCCGGGTCCGTTTCCGGAAAAAGTAAGGTCACGACCTTTCAATGGTACAAAGGAAGGAAGCGGTGCCTTAGCTTCACTTACAGACCTGGATGCACTTGAAAGCGGTTTTTGAATACTATTGGCTGGGGCAGCACCTGATAAAACTGGTGCAACTGGCTGGGCAACAGAAGCTGCAGGTACCTCCGGCTTCTTCTTGGTCATGTTAATTTTTGACAAGTTATTGTTAAGCAGATACCAACCACCGGCCAAAATACAGACAACAATCACCCCGATTATGGCAACCGATTTCCAATGACTTGAATCAGTACGGTAATTTTTTTCAAATGACAAAAGAATGTCATCGGATATTTTGGACAGGTCCGGCTGAGGCGACTCTGCTCCGCCGGCATCAACTTGATGTATTGGGCGGTTAACAACTCGACTGTCAGCATTTTGACCAGGACTCAAAGGCATACTTGTTTTTAAGGTAGAAAACGACTGTGGTGGTGAAGATATCTTATGGGGGGGAATTTCATCTTTCTGAGGTTTTGGTAATTCAATCTGTGGAACAGTTTTATGCTCTTCTTCTGCCAACTGCATTTCCCGGGTTCCATTGGCAGCCTCCACCAGCAAAGCAGCAATTTCCTCAGTTTTGGTTGCAAGAAACTGTGTTTCTTGGTCAACTTCAGTTTTAGCTATTTCTGCCGGATGTGGGACAACTTTTTCCTCAAGGGATCCATTTTCAGAATTCAGGTCAGAAAGTAGTTCATCAACCATCCTATTAGCAGCATCAGTATCTACAACTGACACAACATCCAAAACAGACTCACTATTTTTGGATGTTGAAGAGATATAAAACTTGTCCCACTGGTCTCCGTAAATCAATTTAAGTTTGGAGATCAAGTCTTGAAAAAATGGTTTTGCCGGCATGTTCAAGTCAACAACATGGTCAAAGAGACCTTTTACCGGTTTGGCGACTGGATTGCCGTCATGCAGAAGAATAAAAGTTGGGCCGTTTTTTCCCAGCAGCATCTGGATGTGACGAGCAACATTTTCTGCAGAAACACCGTCAAGGTGTTCCTGAATCAAAACCGTAGTCGGCCGCTTCTCGAAAACCTCTTTCAAACCAAGGTCAAAATCACCCAAAATATCAATCTTGGCCTTAAGCATCGGCTGCAATGTTTTTCTGATACTTTCAGCCTTAATATTATCGGATATGATTAGTAAATTTATCATAAGGCCCCTAAAACTTTATTGTAGAGACTTACACACAGTAGAAAAAAAAGTCAATAAAAAGGACTTAATATGGGATGTACAAATTGTGTCGATT
>JBGSQR010000225.1:0-5194 GCA_041737975.1 Geobacterales bacterium
GAGGCGCTCGAACCCAAGGCCGAAGCCAGCGTGGGGGCAGCTCCCCCAGCGGCGACTGTCCAGATACCACCAGAGCGGTTCCTCGGCTATATTCAGCTCGGCCATGCGCTGGGTCAGGCGGTCATAGCGCTCTTCACGCTGGCTGCCGCCGATAATTTCTCCGACTTTCGGAACCAGCAGGTCCATGGCTGCCACTGTCTTCCCATCTTGATTCTGGCGCATATAAAATGCCTTGATATCTTTGGGGTAATTCAGGATAAAGGCCGGGCCACCCACAATTTGTTCCGTGATATAGCGCTCATGTTCAGTCTGTAGATCCAGGCCCCATTCAACCGGATAAGCGAAGGAGGTGCCGGATTTCTGCAGGCGGTTAATGGCCTCACCGTATTCCATTCTGACAAAGTCCGCTTCAGCCACCTTGCGGATTCTTTCCAGCAAGCCATTTTCAATCTGCTTGTCAAAGAAGGCCATATCCTCGACACATTCTTCCAGTACAAATTTACAGAGATAGCGAACAAACTCTTCGGCCAGGGCGGCGTCATCGGCCAGGTCGGCAAATGCAATTTCCGGTTCGATCATCCAAAATTCTGCTGCGTGTCTTGGTGTATTGGAGTTTTCAGCCCGGAAAGTCGGTCCAAATGTATAAATATTTGAAAAAGACTGGGCAAAAAGCTCTCCCTCTAGTTGGCCACTGACAGTTAAACCTGTCTTTTGGGAAAAAAAGTCCTGACTGAAATCCGGCTGGCCGGAAACTAATGGCGGGTTGGCGGCATCCAGCGTTGTGACGCGGAACAGTTCACCGGCTCCCTCACAGTCGCTGGAGGTGATAATCGGGGTGTGCACATAGAGAAAATCTTTCTCACTGAAAAAACGGTGGATCGCTTGGGCCAGTCTTGAGCGAAGACGAAATATGGCACCAAAGGTGTTGGATCTTGGACGAAGATGGGCAATGCTGCGTAGATATTCAAACGTATGCCGTTTTTTTTGCAGTGGGTAGGATTCATCGCTTTGCCCGATTATTGTGATTCCCGCGGCCTGCAGTTCTCGATCCTGGCCGCTGGCTGGTGACTCAACCAGATTGCCGGTAATCTTGAGGGCTGCGCCTGTTGTAATTCGACTGACCTCATCATAGTTGACCATGCTCTGCTCGGCCACCACCTGGATACCGGACAGATTTGAGCCGTCATTCAGGACTATAAATGCGATACCTTTGGAAAGTCGAACTGAGCGAACCCACCCGGCAATATGGCATTCCTGACCAGTAATGCCGCTTGACAGCAGGTTTCTGATTTGAGTTCTCATGTGAAGTCTCCCGACAGCTGTTTATTTGTGAAATGATACTTCCAGTGGGCCATGGATGCAAGCCGGTTGTTTGTTTGACGATAAAGATCTGCTGTGCTAAAAGAAAAACGTGCGAACTCTATTAATGACAATCTTGTTGATGCTTTTGGTTACAGAGGCCTTTTCAGCCAACAGTGCGAACCGGTTCGGTGGTATTGGGATTGACGGTCTGCCACTGCCTGACGGTCAGATTAAAATCCGGCAGATTGTTTCCGGTGGTCCTGCTCATCAAGCCGGTATCAAGGCGGGAGATGTCATTACCCATATTGATGGAAAGGCAACTTCCGGCAGTGATTTTAAACAGATGGTTCAAAAAAGATTAAGAGGTGTTTCCGGTACTCCCGTTGTTATTAAGATCAGGCGGGTAGGTGAGGATAAACCTTTAACCTTTGAATTGATACGTCGTCAGCTCCTTGTTTCCCCTTCCAAATAGGATTCACATATCCCTTTAAGTCCAAAACTCCTGTCATCTCCATTGACGATGGCGGCTTCGTGACATACTGCTTTAACGATGTCAGCTTATCCTGTAATCTCACCGGCTGCGTTTGAAATAGTCCGGTTGAGGAGATTACCAGTATGTCTAAAACAGTTAAAACCATGAAAACTATGGACGGCAACAGTGCCGCCGCTTATGTGTCATACGCTTTTACAGATGTTGCTGCGATCTTTCCCATAACTCCGTCCTCCGATATGGCAGAGCGTGTTGATGACTGGTCTGCACAGGGTAAAAAGAATATTTTTGGCCAGACAGTTGAAGTTGTGGAAATGCAGTCCGAAGGTGGCGCTGCCGGTGCAGTGCATGGCTCACTCCAGGCCGGAGCCCTGACAACTACCTACACAGCCTCCCAGGGTCTGTTGCTGATGATTCCTAACATGTACAAGATTGCTGGTGAACTGCTGCCCAGCGTTTTTCATGTCAGCGCCCGTGTTGTGGGTGCCAATGCCATCAGTATCTTTGGTGACCATTCAGACGTCATGGCTACACGCCAGACCGGTTTTGCCATGCTGGCCAACAGCAGTGTCCAGGAAGTCATGGATCTGGCCGGTGTAGCCCATTTATCGACCATCAAAGGCCGGGTGCCATTCCTGAATTTCTTTGACGGTTTCCGCACCTCGCATGAAATCCAGAAAATTGAAGTCATGGAGTATGACGATCTGGCGAATCTGCTGGACCGTGATGCCTTGAACTCCTTCAGGCGCAATGCCCTTAACCCTGACCATCCGGTGCTGCGCGGCACCGTCCAGAATTCCGATATCCACTTCCAGCAGCGTGAAGTTTCCAATCGTTATTGGCAGGAATTGCCGGAGATTGTGGAAAACTACATGGCGGAAATCTCCAAAATTACCGGTCGCGAATATCACCTGTTCAATTACCATGGTGCACCTGATGCAGAGCGTATGGTCATTGCCATGGGTTCCATGTGCCAGACGATTGAAGAAACCGTCGATTATCTGAATGCCCGTGGAGAGAAAGTCGGCCTGCTAAATATCCATCTCTATCGTCCTTTTTCCATCGAGCACTTTTTTAAATATATCCCCAAAACAGTTAATAAGATTGCAGTACTTGATAGAACTAAAGAAATGGGGGCGCTGGCTGAGCCGATCTATCTGGACGTGAAAACCGCCTTCTACAGCAGTCAGTGGCACCCGGTGATTGTTGGCGGACGTTGCGGCGTAGGTGGCAAGGATATCATTCCGGCTCACATCCATGGTGTCTTTGAAAACCTCAAACAGGATCAACCGAAAGATAACTTTACCGTAGGGATTATAGATGACGTAAACCACACGTCACTTTCATTTGGCGATGATATCGACACAACAGCCGCTGGTACCAAGGCCTGTAAATTCTGGGGTCTGGGTGCCGATGGAACTGTCGGTGCCAATAAAAATGCCATCAAGATTATCGGCGATAAAACCGACATGTATGCCCAGGCTTATTTTGCCTATGACTCAAAGAAGTCAGGCGGCATAACCGTATCCCACTTACGTTTCGGCGATAAAACCATCAAGATGCCGTACCTGATCAACAAGGCTGACTTCATTTCCTGTTCACAGCAATCCTACGTGGATAAATATAATCTTCTGGAAGGTCTGAAACCGGGCGGTACCTTTCTGTTGAATACCAACTGGTCTGCTGCGGAACTGGATCAACACCTTCCTGGTTCTATCAAACGCTATATTGCCGATAAGAACATCCAGTTCTACACCCTTAATGCTATGAAGATTGCAGAAGATCTTGGGCTTGGCGGACGCTTCAACATGATCATGCAATCGGCTTTTTTCAAACTGGCCAACATCATTCCTCTTGAAAAAGCGGTCCAGTATCTCAAGGAATCGGTAATAAGTTCTTACGGTAACAAAGGTGGTAAGGTCATTGAAATGAACAATGCCGCCATTGACCAGGGCATTGAAGGCAGCGTCAGGATTCATGTTCCGGACGCCTGGAAAACTGCAACAGATACTGCGGCAGATCAGGTGCATTCGGCCTGTGCCTGTAGTAGCGATGTAAATAAAGTCGTCCCTCCGTTTATTTCAAATGTCTTGGTACCAATGAACCGTCAGGAAGGGGATAAGCTCCCTGTCAGCGCATTTCTGGGGCAGGAGGATGGCACATTTCCGTTCGGTTCTGCTGCCTATGAGAAACGCGGCATAGCTATCAACGTGCCGCAATGGCTGGCTGATAAATGTATCCAGTGTAATCACTGTTCCTACGTCTGTCCTCATGCCACAATCCGGCCGATTCTGGTGAATGATCAGGAGCTGGCTGCAGCACCGGCAGGCTTTATAACCAAACCGGCTACCGGAGCCAAGGATCTGCAGTTCCGTCTGGCTGTTTCGCCTAATGACTGTACCGGCTGCGGCAACTGTGTTGAGGTCTGTCCGGCCAAGGAAAAGGCGCTGGAAATGAAGCCGCTGGCTACTCAGATGGATCAGGATAGCCTGTGGGAATATGCCATCAGTCTGGCGCCCAAGAAAAATCCGACCAACCTGTTCAGTGTCAAGGGAAGTCAGTTTGAACAACCACTGCTGGAATTCTCCGGTGCCTGTGCCGGCTGTCTGGAAACCGGTTACGCCAAGCTGGTAACCCAGCTGTTTGGCGACCGGATGATGATTGCCAACGCCACAGGATGTTCATCGGTCTGGGCCGGCAGTGCACCATCCGTGCCTTATACAACCAATCACCGTGGTCACGGCCCTGCCTGGGGCAACTCATTGTTCGAGGATAATGCGGAATATGGTCTGGGCATGATGCTGGGAGTCAAGCAGCTGAGAAAGCAGCTGGCACAGAAAATTGAACAGGCCGTCCAGTTAAATGTCAGTGATGATTTTACTGCCGCATGTAATGATTGGTTGAACAGTCAGGAGTCGGGCGATGGGACGCGTGAACGGGCTGATAAACTTGTATCGCTGCTTGAATCTGTTAAGGGTAATGACTTGTTACTAAACGATATTTATTCAAATAGAGATTTTATGGTCAAGCGTTCGCAATGGCTGTTCGGTGGTGACGGCCGGGCCTATGATATCGGCTTTGGTGGTCTGGATCATGTGCTGGCATCCGGTGAAGATGTGAATGTTCTGGTCTTTGATACGGAGATTTACTCCAATACCGGCGGACAGTCTTCCAAGGCTACACCAACTGCAGCCATAGCTAAATTTGCTGCCAGCGGCAAGAAGACCAAAAAGAAGGATCTAGGGCTGATCGCCATGAGCTATGGCTATGTTTATGTGGCTCAGATCGCCATGGGTGCAGATAAGAATCAGACCCTCAAGGCCATTGCCGAAGCCGAAGCCTATTCAGGGCCATCATTGATTATCGCCTACTCACCCTGCATCAGCCACGGCCTTAAAGCGG
>JBGSQR010000256.1:0-6348 GCA_041737975.1 Geobacterales bacterium
CTATAAAGGGAAAACCTACCGCTTTATTGTCAATGCCCGCTCCGGTCAGGCTCAAGGCGAGCGCCCTTGGTCCGTATTTAAAATAAGCATGGCTGTCATTGCCGCTCTGACTGTATTATTGATTGTAGCCTCACTTCTGAAACACTAAATAACTCAACTTTGAAAGGTCGCTTTTTGATGAGAATTACGCCTGCACAAGAACTTAAACAACGCTGTAAAAAACTTCAGCAATACATGCTTGCGGATGGCCTGGATGCTGTTATCATTGTTCAGAACGCTGATCTTTTTTACTTTACCGGTACAACACAAAGCGGCAATCTGTACGTTCCTGCCAGCGGTGATCCCATCTATATGGTGCGTAAAGATCTGGGGCGAGCCAGACAGGAGTCGAGGCTTGCAGAAATAGTTTCCTTTGCTTCCATGAAGGATGTACCAGGCAGGCTGGCTGAATATGGTTATAAAGAACCTGCCAGAATCGGTATGGAGCTGGATGTTGTTCCGGTCGGTTTTTTTGAAAGATACCGCAAGGTTTATCCCAATGCCGAATTTGTTGATGCCACGCACCTGATTCGCAGGGTACGCATGATAAAATCGGATTACGAAGTTTCGATCATGGAAGAGGCTGCCATACAGGTGGATAAAATCTTCCAGAGAGCCCGAAAGGCGATTCGCCAGGGCATGACCGAGATCGAGTTGGCTGCCGAACTGGAGTATGTGGCCCGGATCAACAACCATATGGGTTTTATGCGCATGCGCAGTTTTAACGGTGAAATGGTTTTCGGGCACGCCTTTTCTGGTGCTGCCGGTGCTATTCCGGCCTATAACGATACTCCGCTTGGCGGACCGGGCATGCATCCAGCTTTTGGTCAGGGGGCTGGAAAAAGTACCATTGAATGTAATGAACCGATTGTCATAGATTTTACCGGCAGTATTGACGGCTATATGGTTGATCAGACACGGATTTTCTCCATCGGCCCTGTTTCTGATAGCCTTGCCAGGGGCTATGATGATATGCTCAAAGTCAAGGACTTAATGAAGCAGATTGTCCGGCCTGGTGTTTCATGGGGGTCAGTATATGCGGAGTGTCATGAACTGGCTGTCAATATGGGTTATGGTGATAGTTTCATGGGGGCCAGTGGTGCTCAGGTGTCTTTCATCGGTCATGGCCTGGGCATTGAAATTGATGAATACCCGTTCATTGCCAGGGGATTTGATAAAATGCAATTTGAGACCGGGATGGCTTTCGCTTTTGAGCCTAAGCTGGTTTTTCCCGGTATAGGATCTGTTGGGATTGAGGATACTTTTTTCCTCGGTGCTGACGGGCTGAGGCAATTAACTTTTACAAGTGATGAGCTGGTGGTTCTTGATTGTCAGGAGAGCTAACACAGCACAAAAACTGAAGGGGGTTACGAGATGAGACTGAAAGATGCCCTTAGACTAAAGATAGAAGAAACCAGGCCGCGTGTTAAGGATCTGCTCAAGGATCATGGCAAGGTCAAGATTGATGATGTAACCATTGAGCAGTGCATTGGCGGGGCACGGGACATTACCTGTCTTGTCAGTGATATTTCCAGTCTGGATCCCTATGAAGGTATCCGTTTCCGTGGTAAAACCATTCCTGAAACAATTGAAGCACTGCCAAAAGCTCCGGATTCAACTTATCCGACAATAGAGGCATTCTGGTATTTTCTGCTGACCGGTGAAATTCCGACTGAAGATGAAGTTGAAGACGTCCTGCATGATTTCAAGGGACGCGCCAATGTACCTTACTATGTTTTTGACGTTATTCGTGCCCTGCCGGTTGGTACCCATCCCATGGTCATGCTGTCTAGTGCCGTACTTTCCATGCAGCGCGACTCCAAGTTCGCCCGTTATTACAACTCACCCAAGTTTAACAAAAATGATGCCTGGGCTTACATGTATGAGGATGGAAGCGATCTAGTAGCCAGATTGCCTGAAATTGCCGCCTTTATCTATCGATATCTCTACAAGGGATGCGACATTATTACGTCGAACCCCGAACTGGATCTGGGGGCAAACTTTGCCCATATGATGGGAATTGAACCGCCATACGATGATGTCTCCAGGATGTATTTTATTGTTCATTCGGATCATGAGTCTGGCAACGTTTCTGCCCACACAACTCATCTGGTGGCCTCAGCACTTTCCGATGCCTACTATTCCTATTCGGCAGGTCTGAATGGTCTGGCTGGACCACTGCACGGCCTTGCCAGCCAGGAAGTGCTGAAGTGGATTCTAGGATTCCAGAAAAAACTGGATGGTGCTGAGCCTTGTAAAGAAAATGTTGCCAAGGCGCTATGGGATACCCTCAACGCCGGCCAGGTCATTCCAGGTTACGGCCATGCTGTTCTGCGTGTCACGGACTCACGTTATCTTGCATTAAGAGAATTCTGTCTGAACACCCCGGGACTCAAGGAAGACCCATTGTTCAAGCTTGCTTCCGCGATCTACGAAACTGCTCCTGATGTTCTGACCCAACATGGTAAAACCAAGAATCCGTGGCCGAATGTGGATTCCCAGTCTGGAATTATACAGGCATACTATGGCGTTAATGAGTGTGATTTTTATACCGTGCTGTTTGCCGTAGGACGTGCGCTGGGCACCATGGCCAACATCACCTGGGACCGTGCCCTTTCATATCCGCTGGAACGGCCTAAGTCCGTAACAATCGGGGACCTTGAGAAATGGGCAGCAGCAGGGGGTAAAAAATAGTTGTCCTTGCTTGAAATAGGCTTTAAATTTTAACGGGGGTGCAATTTTGCAGCCCCGTTTTTATTTTCCCGCTTGCATTTTTTTAAAAGTAAGGTATAAAAGGACTATATTTGTCGTGTTTAAATTGCTTAAATAAATTGTATCGAAAACTATTCGTCAGCGCCTGCAAAGGCAAAACTCAAATCAGGAGGATTAAAATGGCTAATCTGCTGGAAGTTTACAAATGCGAACTGTGTGGGAATATTGTTGAAGTAATTCATGCTGCTGATGGTCAACTAGCATGCTGTGGTCAGGACATGAAGCTGGTTACTGAAAATACTGTGGATGCAGCAAAAGAAAAACATGTACCGGTCATCGAGGTCTGTGAGGGATGTGTTAAAGTTACCGTGGGTAGCGTTGCGCATCCAATGGAAGAAAAGCATTACATCGAATGGATTGAGTTAATTGCCGACGGCAAGTCCTATCGCCAGTTCCTTCAGCCAGGTGCTGTTGCAGAAGCTGTATTCAATGTATCTGCAGCCAAACTGACCGCCCGTGAATACTGTAACTTGCACGGCCTCTGGTCTGCTCAGGCCTAGTTTTTATTCAGACAGTTTTTCAAAAGGCCTGCGGAATTTTCTGCAGGCCTTTTTTATTGGATTGTTTTTCCAGGGCTGTTTTAGTCAATATCAGTCTCAAGTACCCTGTACTGCTTGCTTTAGGCTTTCATGAACTGATTTTGTGTGGTATAAGTCGAAAAATAACAGGCAGTTTTAATGCTCTGCTGAAATATTTATTTGAGTATAAATGGGTGCGAATTGGCAAGTGAAACCAACATAAACCATAACGAGTATTGCCGTCATATTGAAGAAGACATTGACGACAATATTATTGAAATTCTGCTTGGAATTATCGCTGCAGACAAACCGGCAGAAGTCAGATTCCTCAATTTCTACAAAGAAGTGCCCATAGCCAGTCCGGCTACAATTACATACGCATTTGAAGATACACTCTCCTGTAGAACGACTGAAGTACAGGCACGGGCCATTGCTTTCAGCAATAATACTATTATTCAGTCTGCTGCTTTGCGGCACGATGTTTTTGCCAAGGCAATTTATCAGCCTGACACAAAAGAGGTTGTCATCTCTGATCTGATGTATGTTGTTGTCTATTCTGACCGGCGTACTTCTGTTCGTGTCAAAATGGATTCGCTCTTTCCACTAATTGTTGAAGCCGGTCCAACCCAGTTCACCGGAAAACTGAGAGAGCTTTCCTTGCATGGGTGTGCTGTTGATATTCCGGACCCACATCTGATGGGGAACTTCAAGTTTTTTTATCTGAATATGGACATGCCGTTCATGACTTTCAAAGGAACGCATAAAGCACGCATTATGGCAAAATTTGTTCGAGGCGAGCAGAATGCCAGGAGTTACCGGTGCATTTTTACTTTTGAACATGATAATACTACCGAAGACCAGATCGGAAGACTTCTTACGCAAAGGCAGACGGAAATCATCAGGGAACTGAAGTAGTTTTCGTCCGGAAAGGGTGCTTTTTCCCCCTGGCTGCGTCAATCTTCAGTTTTGCTTGTGCGGCGTACTTATGTACGCCTCCGCGCAAATCCTCGATTTCCTTGCCAGGAGAAAAAATCCCCGCTTTCCAAATCGAAAACCAACAGTTTTCATCCGGAGTTTCCGGATGAAAACGAAGTAGTTTCCCTGCTTTCTTTACACAGGCCGACCAGTCATGTATCATCCCCTCCCATGAAACGCATACTCAACTTTTACATAGTCCGCGAAATAGTTTCTCTGTTTCTGCTCGGCATTGCCATATTTACGCTGATACTGCTGATGGGGCGCCTGATAAAGCTGACCGATATGGTGGTTTCGCGAGGTGTACCACTGGAAGATGTTGTCTGGATGATTGCCTATCTGATGCCATCTTTTCTGGTCTTTACCTTGCCGATGGCTTTTTTGATGGCTGTTTTGATGGCCTTTGGGAGACTGTCTGCCGATAATGAGATTACCGTTATGAAGGCTGGCGGTATCAGTCTGGTTCAGCTCCTGCCGCCGGTATTGATCTGTTCTGCGGTTGCCACAGTGCTAGGTCTGGCAATCAGCGTTTTTGGTGTCCCCTGGGGCAACAGCGCCTTTAAACAGCAGAGTTTCAAAGTTCTCAAACAGAATGTTACGGCAACAATCCGGGAAAAGGTGTTCTGGGATGATATGCCTGGCGTTGTGCTCTATACGGATCACTATGATGAAGAACGGCATACCCTTAAAGGCGTGATCATACATGATGGCCGGGACAAAAGCAGGCCATTAACTATCTTTGCCGCTGACGGTGTGCTGGGTAGTGTGGCTGATCAGAATGATGTACGCATTGTTCTTCACAATGGGAGCATCCATAAAACGGGTAAAACTGATGAATATCAGCTGGTAAACTTCAGCGAATACATCATGACCATTGCCGGTCCCGATAGCAAGGGAGGCATTGGCTATAACGAGCTGGATATGGGAGTCAGAGAATTACAAAACCGGATTAATGATCCGGCCACACCGGTTCAGACCAGGCTGAAAATGTCTGCCGAACTGCAGAGTCGTTTTGCTTTGCCTTTTGCTTCGCTGGTCTTTGCCGTGCTTGCTATCCCCTTGGGAATTCAGAACAGGCGTTCCGGCAAGTCAGCAGGTTTCTCCATCAGCATCGGCATACTGCTTACCTATTATGTGCTGCTTTCAGTACTGAGAACGTTGGTGGAAAAGGGTGATATTCCGTCTGTAGTCGGCCTTTGGCTGCCAAATGTAATATTCCTGGTGCTTGGGTGGGTTTTGTTAAGGATGGCTTCTCAGGAGCGCGAAATCCCCATGCCAACCATGGCCATGATTCAACGATTATTCCGGAAAGAGGCCTGAGATGGGAATATTGAGCCGATATATCGCTGTTACCTGGCTCCGTCTGCTGGCACTCTGCCAGGGCAGTTTTCTGGCCGTTTATCTGGTGCTGGATATGATGGAGCGGGTTCCCCGTTTTCTCCGCGCAGGCGGTGACCTGCTTGACATTGCCTCATATTTTCTCTGGAAGCTGCCTGAAATGATCGGTCAGACAGCGTCTTTTTCCATTTTGATGACCACACTGCTGACATTGGGGCTCTTATCCCGCAATAGCGAAGTAATCGCCATGCGCAGCTGCGGAGTCAGCCTGTTCCGCATATCAATGCCGATGGTGGCCATGAGCCTTGCTATCTGTCTGTTGCTCTTAACAAATACAGAATTGATCGTTCCCGAAAGCTCGGAACGGATGATGCGTTTTGAACGGGTCAAAATAAAGAAACAGGGCGATAATGCGGTATTCAGGCGTAACAATATCTGGTTCCGTTCCGATACCCAGATTTTGCAGGCTCAACTGTTTGATCCTCAAACAAGAATGCTAAAAGGGGTCTCTGTCTGGACTGTTGATGCTGCCATGAATCCGCTTAGCCGTATTGACGCTATTTCGGCACAGTTAAAAGAAGGTCGCTGGGTTTTGCAGGGTGTCTCTATCAAGGATTTCAGCAGCGGAAAGGGATTTGTCAGTCAAAAGAAGGAGACGATGGATATTGCCCTTAACCTGAAAATTGATGACCTGCAGGTGTTGGAT
>JBGSQR010000302.1:0-7272 GCA_041737975.1 Geobacterales bacterium
AACCGAAATTATACAGAAAGGCCCCGATCTTCCTGCGGTGGTTATGGGCGATCCACTTCCGGAGTCTCATGAAGAGTCTGGGCCTTTCTCAGTCGGTCTAAGTCGGATTGAAAATCGACATAATGGGGAAGCTTCCAGTGATTGCAGAAACCCATGGACTCGATGCCGTCGATATGGGAAAGGACGAACTCCTGGTCTTCCGCCGGGGTTTTCGGCTCCGCCGCTTGCATGGTTCTGTCCAGAATGGCCATGGAAATGGCTTTGATCTCGTTCTGTCCGAAACAGAAACCGTATCCCAGACTGAATTTCGGCATGCCGTCCTTACCCTGAAAACGTGCCAGCACCTCAGCCTCAGTCACTTTTACTTCACCAACAACATAGGGCTCACCGGTTATGGGATGGGTGATGGTCAGCGGCAGGTAACCGATCCTCAATTCACCCAGCGTCGGGTGAATATTGCCGTAGCCGCGCATACTGGAGTAAGCCAGCGTCAGCATGCCACCGGTCTCTCCCCTGGCCATGCTCTGCAAGGCGGCACTGCGGGAAGTTGGGAAAGTCAGCGACTGGCGGGTAATGTCCGTCAGTACCGCCTCTTTAGAATCGGAACCGGGCGTTTCCTCCAGCAGACCTTCACGTCGGAGAATGCTGATTACCTTGGGAAAGGTTTCGGGCAGTTCAGCGTTATCCGGCAGAGAGTCGAACACCTTTTCACGAAAGGCTTTGCGCCTGGCCTCGTCATCCTCCAGCAGGTCGAAATCAAGCAGGCGCAGGCTGTAGTCGCTGGTTGCTCCCAGGATCTGGCCGCCCGGAATATCCTTGAAAGCTGATGAGATCCGCCGGACAATGCGCATTTTTTCCGTATTCAATGCTATTGAATAGCCCAATCTGGGTTGTGTGGCCCGAAAAGCCCTCAGCATGAAAGAAGCCTCCAGGGTGTCGCCAAAAGACTGTTTTATGGCCAAGGCAGCCAGGTCCGGGGCGTACAGTGAGCCTTCCCCCATCACCCGGTCCACGGCCAGCGGCAGCTGTTCCCTGATCTGGGCCACCTCCAGCGGTGACGACGAACCATTCATCCGCTGCAGGGCAAAAAGCTCGCAGGCCTTTTCAATCGCTTCATTGCCGCCTTTGACAGCTACATATCCCATATCAGTTTACTCCGATCTTTGTTGAACGCGGGATACAGGCAATTCCGTTGCCCCGGTCAATGAATATGACGTCCAGCCCCTGTGGATACTCAATGTTGACCTCTCTAAGCCGGTCCAGTTCCCGCATGTCAAATCCGCTGATCGCCAGGGAGATTGTTCCGTTGATTCCAGGGCCGGAGAGTATTACTTCAGTTCCATCAGCTTGCAGTTCTTCCACAAGATAGACGACAGTTGCTCCTGCATCGGGATATTCAAGGGTTCCGCACTTGAATCCGGTCAACCAGCCACAGGTTGTACCACGGGCGGCAATGATGAAATCCGCCTCCTCCGGTAGCGCCTTAAGGCTTTTTGTATGGCGCAAGAGCGCCGTTTCCAGGTCAGCATCATCCATCACCGCCAGGCTGACCTCGTTATCCAGAAGGCAACCCAACAGGTGAACAACCGGCTGCTGTTCCTCATTATGCTGCGGCAATTCATATACCTTTCCGGGTCGGCTCATGGCCTGCAACAGCACCCGAAACAGGGTGTGATCTTTAATAATCTGGCTTGAATGCATGGCTACGCCCCCGGCATGAGATCGAAACTGACTTTTGTGGCCGCCACCAGAGCTGCGTTTTCGGCCTGCTCCTTACTCTGCAACACCTCTTCCAACTCCAGTAAAACAATCAGTTTTGATTTGACAGCTATTGGCTGGTCAAATCGTAGCACAGCATCACTGGCCGCCCTGGCCAGCGCCCTGCGAGGCGATTCACCCAGAACCATGGCATATCCTTCAACACCTCTAAAACTGACCGAAGCCTCGGTGACCAGCACTTCACCCAGATGAAAATCGGTTTCAAAACAGTCTTTGACCGTCTGCATCAGTAGTCCGGTACGGGGCGGCATGGAAATTATCAATTCTTCATTACTGAACAGTTCCAGCAGTTGCTCTACCCGGTGATCATCCATGGCTGCGATCAACATGGTCATATCTTTTGTTGCCATTTGTTTTTCCTTTTCATTCGTAGCTGACATAAAAACTGTAGCCATGTTTTTTAAATCCCAGAGACTCATAAAAACGATGGGCATCAACGCGGTTAATGTTGCTAGAAAAGGTCATTTTGTAGCACCCCTTCTGGCGACAAAGTTTGTTGGCATGTTCCATCATTCTGCTGCCAACCCCCTGTCCACGAAGATCCGCAGCGACCACCACATCCTCCAGAACCGCGCTGGGCGCTCCCATGTGACCGAAGTTATCCATGATCAGCAGGGCAAACACACCAACCGCCCTGTTGTCCATCAAAGCCAGCTGCAGGCTGTAGTCGGGATATGTTTTGAATCTGGCGAAGATCCGGCCTGCCTGATCCAGCGGCAGCACCGCTCCATTGTCCTGCCCGAGCTGCGAATAAAGTTCCAGTATGGCTGGGAGATCGGCTTCGGTTGCCTCCCGCAAGATAATTTCCATAGTCTGCTCCAAATATTTGCTGATTTGTGATTAGGTATACTTGGCCCGTATTGAAGCACTAATACGGTCAATCAAAGCCACTGTGACGACAATGATGATCAGGATGGTGGTTACTTCCTGATTTTCATAACTTTTGAGCTTGTCAAACAGGTAGATACCAATGCCGCCTGCGCCGGTAAAACCAAGGATTGTGGCGGAACGCACATCTGACTCCAGACGATAAAGAGTCATGGAAACAAAGAACGGGGTAATCTGGGGCAGAACCGCATAACGGATGACTTTTATATATCCGGCTCCTGTAGCAGACAGGGCATCAATCGGCTCCTGCTGGATGGCCTCAATCCCTTCGGAAAAGAGCTTGATCAGAACCCCGGAAGTATGGATTCCCAGGGCCAGGATACCGGGCATGGGACCGAGACCCACCGCCGAAACAAATAGCAGCGCCCAGATGATTTCATTGATGGAGCGGCTCAGGTTGGCAAACATCCGGACTGCTGAATAGATCGCCTTTTTCAGCAGCGCCGACACTCCGCTCCTGCCTGGAATGATAATATCCAGCGTATTTTTGGAAGCAAAGAAAGACAGCGGAAAGGCTATTACAACTGACAGAATCAGCGCCAGCAGTGCCATCTGCACCGTCTCCAGCATGGAGAGCAGGTATTTAACCAGCAGACTACCGGAATAATTGGGCGGAAAAAAACCGCTGTCTGCTATTTCCGGATTCCCTGCCAGGTAGGTCAGCATATTACCCCAACCGTCATAGAGCTTGCCCAGCCCCATCTCGGTTGAATTCCAGGACCAGGCGAGCACGATCAACGAGGTAAGCACCAGCATTATGTTGTAAAGTTGGAATGGATTAGTCTGGCGTTTTATCTCTTCAAGATTCATGGCGAATTATCTCATTTAAAAGTTTATCCGGCGTCAGTTCAGGAATAGCCGCCACCGGCAGAATCAATTGCCGGTGGCGACTCTGTTTTACTTTTTTCCCAGTTGTTTTTTTACCTCGATCTGCTCGCGAATCGGATCATAAACATCATCGCTAACCGGTGCATAACCACTCAACTTCAGCTTGCTCAGACCTGCTTTGTCGTTATATGCAAAAAACGCTTCTTTCAGGGCTTTTTTCAAAGATTCCGGAATGTCCTTGCGATAGGCCATGTTAGAGCCTGGTATCAACTTGGATGTCCAGAGGATATTGAAATCCTGGTCTTTTTTCCAAAACCTGCCTTCACCGCGCTTCATGTCCAGATCGTTGGTAGAAGCGACATCAAGCTTGCCGGCTTTGACTGACATCATAGAAGCTTCGTGGCTGCCGGAGTAGATCACTTTGGAAAAATATTTTTCTGGAACGATCTTCATCTCTTTTACAAAGTATACTGTCGGGACGAGCGTGCCGCTGGTGGAGTTAGGATCAGTAAAAGCAAACACCTTGCCTTTTGCTGCCTGGAGAGATGTTACGGAAGAACCTTTTTTGGAAATGATCACGCCGTGGTAGCCCTTGCTACCGTTTTCGTCTACTTCAATGGCGAAACACTCGGCATTTGCTCTCTGTGCGGCCTCTACATAAGATTTAGGTCCGTAATAAGCCACATCAACATGTTTGAACTGCATGGCGGTAATGACACCGTTGTAGTCGGTAGAGGTTTTCAAAACTACCGGGATGCCCAGTTTCTTTTCCAGATATTTGGCCAGATTGTCGAAGCGGTCGGTGATGTGGGAGGAGGATTCCGTCGGAATCAGCCCGATGGTCAGCTTTTTCGGCCATTCTGCAGGGGCTGCCAATGCTGCGACCGGCAGACAGACGGTCAGTGCCAGTGTAACAAGCGCTTTCAGTACTCTTTTCATTGTGCTTCTCCTTTGAAATTGGTTGTTTTCCCCTCCCTTGACGGGAGGGGGTTGGGGGGTGGGTGAAGTTGCACCTTGTAATTTCATGGCAATTTCCCCCCCACCCTAACCCTCCCCCGCAAGTGGGGAGGGAATTTAAGCAGCCGAAGCGGCAGCCGGTGAAAACGGGTAATGATGGGTTTTTCTCTCATCACTGTTCTTTTTGGTCGGGCAGCAATAGATCGCCTCAACCGTTGCCTGGCAAAGCTGTGATGGCGGGCCGTCATAGACAATCCGGCCACCATTCATGCCGATGACCCGATTACAGTACTCACGGGCATAATCAAGCTGGTGCAGGTTGGCAATCACGGTCATGCCGTACTTTTCATTGGCGTTTCTGAGGGTATCAAGCACGGTACGGGCACTGACCGGGTCAAGCGATGAAATCGGTTCATCGGCCAGGATTATTTCCGGGCGCTGGGCAATGGCCCGGGCTATGGCCACACGCTGTTTCTGTCCGCCGGAAAGACGGTCGCAGCGGCTGAGGGCCTCTTTTTCGATACCCACAACCTGCATGTATTCGTAGATCTCTTCGTACTGCTGATGGGTATAGTGTTTGAAGAGGGCTGAAAGGAGTGGTTTGCGGTGCAGCATGCCGCTGCCGATATTATCCAGCACCGAAAGGCGCGATACAAGGTTGAAGCCCTGGAAAATCACTCCGATCTTGGAGCGCAGAGTTTTCAGATCGCCATGGCGGATTGAACCCAGATCGCTTCCCAGCACATTCAGATTGCCATTCAGGATCGAAGTGGTGGCATTGATTCCCATCAGCAATGTGGACTTGCCAACACCGGAAGGGCCGATAATGCTCAGGAATTCACCTTTCCTGATGGTCAGGTCAACGTTCTTGACGACCTCTTTGCTGCCGTAACCGAGAGTTAATCTTTCCGCTCTTATCTGTTCCATACCCTATCTCCTTTGAGTCATAGTTATTCAAAGTTAATTACAATACTGCCGAGATCTCCGCGCATCCTTGTCTCGCAGTACTCAATAATTTTACCGTACTGGTCTTTTGCGATACTTTTAGACAACAGTAGCGGTGTGCCTGGAGCTATCTGTAGAAGCCTCAAATCTTCCTCTTCAGCCATAGTCGTTTCAAAAACAGATTCCGATCTGCTCGGTTCAATGCCGTACTGCTCCCTGAGCAGTTCATATAGTGAAAACGATGCGTCAACCCGCTCACCGAGACCTACAAAACGGGCAGCAGGAAGATTGGAAGTTGCCAGCATCAGAGGTGTACCGCTGGCAAAACGCAGCATTTTCAGCGACAAAACCGGATCCCCCATATCGAGCCCCAGTTTTGAGGCCAGTATTTCATCAGCAGCTACCAGGCGTTTTTCAACCAGTTCTTTACTTGGCGCCAGACCGGCCTCAATAATGGAACTTGTAAAACGGACCTTTTTGGAAACCCGGTACTTAATCTTGGCATCCGTAACAAAATTTCCTTTGCCCTTGACGCTGTAAATGACACCTTCATTCTTGAGCAGTTTCAAGGCCTCGCGCGCCGTATGTCGGTTGACTCCAAACTGTCTGCTCAGATCCGATTCTGTCGGCAGTTGACTACCCGGTTCATATTCTCCGCCTTCGATATTCTGCATGAGGAATTCGGAGATCTGCCGGTAATAGGCTATTCCTGATGTTTTCTGGAGTATGTCGGTGACTTGTCTATACATCTAGACAAGCTTATAACATTGGATTGTTACAACTGAATGTAGACGTTGTTATTTTTAAGTGAACAGTGTGTTACAAATTGTCCGGATAAACAGACCGTGATATTTTCTTTCTGGAGAGTTAAAACTAAAAACTATTTTGAAAAGAGGCGATGATTATGGCAGGCAAGATCGGACACAACTATAGTAGAGATCCATATCCTTGGGATGGTGCAGAAACGCTGAAACGTTCATCAGACTGGGAGTGCTGTGACATGAAACTCCCATCGACTTTCCATGTCTGCCCAATTTGCGGCAAGGAACGGCAATTGCCGGATGAAACTACGCCCAAACCTGATTAGAAACTACCGGTTTGCCGTTTGTCGTCTTATCGGCTTCTCATGCAACTTCATCTCCTGGGGAGTAATGCCGTTGAGCCAGTGACCGCAAATAAAACAGGAGACCCCATGAGCCGAAGGCGAATTTGCCTCCAGCACTATATGGCGTATATGAATGGAATGACATTTGGGACAGGTCATTGTTCCCTCCTTACTTTAATATCTCTATCAAATACTCACACGTACCTAAACCAGCTTCAATGCATGGCACTGAGTGATTCATAGTTAAAGCGGTTTACACGCGTTTCAACATTCTGCATGATAACCCAGCCTCTGACCGGGTCATACGCGTGATGTTCGCTATTAACTGCAAAATTATGATTAGTGACCAGATTCTGGTCAGAATCAGATGAGTGATCATAAGGCTGTTCACTTATTTTGCCGAATATGCCTCTAACAACTTTTCCTGAGAACATGTATGTCCTACCTCCTGCTTTGTAGATAGTTTCCACAGAACGATATCATTACAGCGTTACAAACAGATTGCATTCAGGCAATTGTTTAGCAAAAATTTAATGCTCAAATTCATGCTGATTGACAGCTATTGTTCTATAATAAAAGAACCCGCCGAATCTTCTAAAGACTGGCGGGCTGCAAACTAACATCATATAATACTATGCTTTTAAATGTTCGTACTTCTCCGAAACCAAAAACGACTGTACACGTCAAATCTTGACCGTCTTATACAGAAAGTTCTTGAACTTGAACAGTTTCCGCTTTTCCTATTCTTCACTCGCATCAACATCAAGCGC
>JBGSQR010000338.1:0-29613 GCA_041737975.1 Geobacterales bacterium
CATCGAAAACCTCACGTGCAACGGTAGGGATATGAACAGGCTCCTTATCTAACGAAAAGAGGGACATGCCCTCTTCGCTTCTTGTAATCAGCAAATACTTTAAAGCCGCTTTTTCCAGTATTATCGATGCTGCCTTTGCAAGTGATTCTTTATCTACTATAGCGACTCCTGAAGCCGCTTCAGCCTCCTTACGGTTAGGCGTAAGGATTGTTGCCCCTCTATAACGGCTATAATCTGAACCTTTTGGATCAACCAGAACCGGGATTCCATATTGCATGGCTGTAGAAATAACCGACTCTATGACCTTATTTGTTAGAACCCCTTTTAGATAATCCGACAATAAAATCACATTGAAATTAGTTACATTCTCCGTAATCCAATTACAAACCTGGTGTTCAAAGTCTGCAGAAAGAATGTCGCGAGACTCCCTGTCAATTCGGACAATCTGCTGGTTTGATGCGACTACTCTTGTTTTCTTGCTGGTATGACGTTGCGGGTCGAGCAGAATAGCTTCTGTGGATACATTCCTGCTTCTGAAGGCGCTCAATAGCGCCTGACCGTTCTGATCCTGCCCTATTACGGAGCAAACTGAAACCTGGGCTCCCAGGGCCACCAGGTTATTTACAACATTTCCTGCACCACCCAGCCTCATCTCCTCGCGGACAACATCAACAACCTGAACCGGTGCCTCAGGAGAAATTCTATCTGTCTTGCCCCAAAGGTACTCGTCCAGCATCAGGTCGCCTATAACCAGACACTTCAACCGGCCAATCTGACTGAATAAAGATTCAATTGATTTTCTATCCACACTTCCCTCCGCAGGACTAAAGTCAGTTTAAAGAAACATGGCCTTTTCCGTCAGGTCACAAACTATATGTATGATTGTGATATGTCCCTCCTGAATTCGAGGAGTATCGTCTGATGGGATTATCAAAGCAAGATCACAAAGTTCCTTGATACTTCCACCGGATTTTCCTAGAAGACCAACTGTACGGCATCCTTTCAGCCTGGCCTCCTGTAACGCCTTAAAAATATTGGGGGAATTACCGCTAGTTGAAATACCAACGACCAGATCACCTTCATTTGCCAGCGCTTCTACCTGACGGCTGAAAATTGATTCGAAACCGTAGTCATTTCCGATTGCAGTCAATATGGATGTATCTGTTGTCAATGCAACGGCAGGTAATGCTCTTCTTTCAAGCTTGAAGCGTCCGACTATTTCCGCTACAAAATGTTGTGCATCTGCAGCTGATCCGCCATTACCCATAACAAGCAGTTTACCGCCTTTTTTGAACAATTCTGACAACATATTTACCAATTCAACAATCTGCGAAGTCATATCACGCTCTATTAGTTCACACACTACTCGTTGTGACTGCAATTGCGACTTTACATCCTCTATCATATAAGCCCCTTTGACCTAATCAGAATCAAATTCATTGTTGTTTTGGCAGAAGTGCTAAAATCTCTTCAAAATTAATCGTATTTTCTTCAATATTTTTAAGTGCACCGTAAAAACCTTCAACAGTGACAATTTCCGGATATTTAATTTTAAGTACACCCAATTTTTTGTGTAAATCGCGTTTTGCGAACAAACCGGAAATCGGGCACAATTCGATAGATGTGTGCAGATAATTCCAACCTGATCTGATGAAAATACTGTTTTGCTTCCTGTGAAGTAACAGTGTAACGCAATGGCCATGCCTTGCTACATTAAGAAGGATATCAACACACTTCTGCAATGCTTCAATATCCACAATTCGCCCGAAATAAACAGCAAAGTGCTTCCTGGCTCCCCAACGATTTTGAAACATCGAAAAACTATTTTTAGTTATCTCTGCAATTCTTTCATCTGAACCATAAACAGTTGCCTGACCAACTGACACTTTAGAACCTGAGCTGACAAAAACTTTATAGCCATGAGTTGCTGCCCTTTTAACATAGTCTGCCAGGCACCAGGCTCCTCCATCCATATCTTCATCAAAGTCACCAATCTCATTTCGCATATCCTTACTGAGTGCCAAAACAGAAAAAGAAATACCGCTGGTTTCCATCCGGGAAATTCCCTTTACTGGCCTTGGAGTATTATTTGAATTATTTCCAAGACAGATTGGACAGGACATCCCTAATTTAGCCGCATCTATCAATTCATCAAGCCAGTCTGGAGTGACAAGTACATGCGGCCTTACTATTACTGCAAAATCACTGTCTGAAAGTGCCAAGCCCATATTTATAGATTTGACCAGTCCGACATTTTTTTCGGATTTCATAAAAAGAGCAGCATCATCGAGAGGCTCTGAAAACTCTTCCAGCATTAACTCGGTTTCGCGATTACTTGCATTATCAACAACTATCAGGCGAGCATCAGGTGAATAGTTTCGAATGGCAGCGAGGCAATTACGTGTTTCAAATGGATTGTTCCAGACAGGTATTATTATGTCAACGGTGGGTGTTCGCATATAACTCTTTATAGACCAATTTCTTTACTTGCAAATAAATACTGCATCAATAAAAGAGGGCACCATCCGGGTCAGGTCCGGAATGGCGCCCGCAAATATGAAGGTTATTTCGGTAATCTACTAACAATTAATACTACTGTGAAACATTAAGAAGATATTGCTACGCGCCTTAATAAATTAAGTTCATCAAGTACCTTGCCAGAGCCCAACACAACACAGTCAAGTGGATTTTCCGCTATCAAAACAGGGACTTTAGTAACTTCTCTCAATAACATATCCAGATTACGTAAAAGCGCTCCACCACCGGCAAGGAAAATACCTTTATCCACAATATCAGCAGCAAGTTCAGGAGGCGTCTTTTCCAGACAAATACGTACCGTGTCAACAATCGAATTTACTGACTCTTTAAGTGCTTCGCGAATCTCATCGGAATTGACGTCAATAGTTTTCGGGATACCAGACACCAGATCTCGTCCCTTTACTTGTTTAATTAATAATTCCGGACCAGGGTATGCTTCACCAATTTCAATTTTAATCGACTCGGCCATGCGCTCGCCGATCTGTAGATTATATTTTTTACGGATGTACTGAACTATCGCTTCGTCCATTTTATCTCCGCCCATGCGAGTCGACTGGGCAAAAACGATGCCGGCAAGTGAAATTACGGCAACTTCTGTTGTACCACCACCAATGTCAACAATCATATTACCGGAGGCTTCTGTAATAGGCAGACCGGCACCAATTGCTGCAGCCATAGGCTCTTCAATTAGATATACTTCGCGAGCTCCAGCAGACTCGGCAGACTCTTTTACGGCTCGTTTTTCTACCTGTGTAATACCTGAAGGGACACAAATAACAACGCGAGGACGTACCAATGTTTTTCGATTATGAACTTTATGAATAAAATATCGCAGCATTTCTTCTGTTATATCAAAATCAGCGATGACTCCGTCTTTCATTGGTCGAATAGCAGTAATACTGCCAGGTGTACGTCCAAGCATCATCTTGGCTTCCATACCGACCTTAAGAACCATCTGACGGCCATTCGGCATTCGCTGAACAGCAACAACGGACGGCTCACGCACGACAATTCCCTTGCCTCTCAAATATACAAGTGTATTGGCAGTTCCAAGATCGATTGCTAAATCATTGGAAAACATCCCAAAAAGATAATCAAATATTTTTAGCATTTTTATGCATTCCTTTCAGTTACAAATTAAATAAGTGCTAAAAATTAGCAGAGTAGGCCAGCAAATGCAAGATATATTGAATTTTTCACGACTAGTATATCTAAAGCCTGTTATCAAAATTCAATCAAAACTGAAAAGGGCCCGGTTATCCCGGGCCCTTTTCAGTAAAAGCTGTTATTACTTGATTATTTCTTCAGGATTGCTTCTGCCAGAACCTCGGCAACATCCTTAACTATTACTTTATCAGATCCAACATCCTTCAGACCGTCTTCAAACATTGTCAGACAGTATGGGCAGGATACACAGATTGTGTCTGGCTTTTCTACAAGAGCTTCTTTAACACGAGTCAGGTTGATTCGATCACCATCATGCTCTTCCATCCACATCCTACCACCGCCAGCGCCGCAGCAGAAAGCTTTATTGCGGTTACGTTCCATTTCTGCAGGTACATTGCCAGTAGCAGATGCAATTACTTCACGAGGAGCATCATAGATATCATTGTGACGACCCAGGTAACAAGAGTCATGGAAAAGTGTTTTGCCCAGATCGGTTTTTGTTCCGACCTTAAGCTTACCGTTCTTCACAAGCTGCTGAAGCAGTTCAGCGTGGTGAATAACTTCAAGCTCAATACCATACTGACGATAGTCGTTCTTGAGAGTAGTAAAGCAATGTGGGCACTGTGTAATGATCTTTTTAACACCGCGCTCAATGAACTGAGCAACATTTTCTTTCGCCATGACGTCAAACACATACTCATTGCCAAGACGGCGTGCACTGTCTCCGCAACATTTTTCATCTTTGCCGAGAACACCCCAGCTAATGCCGGCTTTATCAAGCAACTGTGTCAAAGCAACAGTTACGTGTTTCTGGCGGGAGTCGAAAGCACCGGCACAGCCAACATAAAATAGATATTCTGTTTTACCCTGCTCAAATGGTTTGACATCCATGTTGCCAATCCACTTTGTACGCTCCGATGGAGCAATACCCCAAGGATTACTGCGGCCTTCCATGTTCTCAAACAGGTTGAGAAGTTCTTCTGGGAATTTAGCTTCTGTTTCAACAAGATGACGACGCATCTGGACAATTTTAGGCATCTGCTCAATGAAGACCGGGCAGGCTTCCATACAGGCACCGCACGTTGTACAATCCCAGATAGCTGCTTCGGAACAGCTGCCTTCGCCGCCATCGCCAATCAGCGGAATAGTAGGTTTTTCACCATTTTTAAGAAGAGGGCCGTTTTCTAGCAGGTTGATCTTCATTTCGTGAATGATACCACGTGGATTGAGATGCTTACCGGTCAGGCTGGCCGGACATACTTTCTGGCAACGGCCACACTCGGTACATGAAAAAGAATCCAGCAAGTCTTTCCAGGAAAACTGGTCAATCCGCTCCACACCAAATGTATTGCCTTTAACGAAATCTTCTCTAGGCTGAGTATTTGGGTTTTCAGTACGCTTCAGGAAACAGTTAGGGATAGCGGTCATAATATGCATGTGCTTGCTGTAAGGCAGATAATTCATAAAAACAAGCAGTGCAATAGCATGTACCCACCAGGCGAAATCATGAACAGCAACACCTTTACCAGGCTCGATGAAAGAGGCAAAGATATTGGAGATCGGCATAATTGAAGCCGACACATGAGCTGCGCCATCAGCGAGCTTACCGGCGTTAATACCGAAGTAAGCCAACATCAAAGAACCAATCAGGCTGAGAATGAAAAATGCTTCAGCTGTACGGGCTTCAGGGAATGGAGGTGAAATCATTCTGCGTATTGCAGCAATAACAACTGCTACCAATGCCAACAGAGAGACAAAGTCCAGAACAAACATCAGTGGATTGTAAATGGCAACAGGGAGCTTTTCCAGGGCGATGGATGGGAATACGCCGTGAACCATAAACTCGCCGTTGGCGATCAGCAAAACTATGAATGTCCAGAAGATGACGAAGTGATTGAGGCCGAAAGGTTGTGAAATAACGCGCTTTTGTGCAAAGGCGTAAACAAACATATCGGTTAAGCTGCCGGAGCGCTCTTCTGGTTTTCCGAGCGTCAGCAGGCTGAATCTACGCCAGCAGCCAAATGCAAAAATTGCAAAGGATGCGATCAGAAGCAGGGTAAATATCGTCGGGTTGGGTGTCATATTAACCTCTTAAATTTAGCCACGATGGACGAATTAAACAAACGTTGAAAGACATAATTTAAGTTGTCATCCGGACCGGCAATGGACCGGATGACAACGTTATTACTCTTTGTTTACAAGATATCTAGTACTACTAAGCGCGTCTTTGTTTTTTCAGTTCGCGAATACCTTCTGTCAATGCGGGAACGATCTGCAACACATCCCCAACAATTCCATACGTAGCAACTTCAAAAATTGGAGCGTTTGGATCGCGGTTGATTGCGATGACCAACTCAGAGTCCTGCATACCAACCAAGTGCTGAATCGCTCCGCTAATACCGCAAGCGATGTAAATCTTCGGCCTTACTGTCTTACCGGTCTGTCCAACCTGACGGGCAAGCGGCAACCATCCTGCATCAATAGCACTACGAGAACCACCAACTACGCCATCGATCTCATCAGCAAGTTCCTGAAGGATAACGAAGTTTTCTTTGCTCATCATACCGCGACCACCGGAAACAATAAACTCGGCACTTGTAACATCCACATTATCATTTCCATGACTGTCATGGATAATCTCAAGAACTTTAGTAAGCATATCCGATTCTTTAACTGCGAACTCTTCACGGATAATTTCGCCTGTACCGTTTTCGTTACGTGCCGGCATCGCCATAACATTTGGTCGAACAGTTGACATCTGCGGACGAGTATTTTCGCACATAATTGTTGCCATGATGTTACCGCCAAAGGCAGGGCGGGTCTGCATCAAGTCACGCTTGTCATCTATATCAAGACCGGTACAGTCAGCTGTCAGTCCTGTTGCAACAACGGTTGCGATAGAACCGGCGAGGTCACGCCCCATACCTGTAGCGCCCATCAGGATGACTTCCATCTTGTACTTATCAATCAGATAACAAACTGCCTGCTGATACGATTCGGTTCGGTAATACTTATAAACCGGCGCATCAATCATGTAGGCCTTGCTTGCGCCGTATTTAAATGCCTCTTTACAGACATGCTCAACATTCTCGCCGATGACGATTGCACTCAGCTCAACGCCCAGCTTGGCAGCCAGCTTGGCGCCTTCTCCCAGCAACTCCCAGGACACTTTAGCAGGCTCGCCTTCGGTCTGTTCGATAAAGACTGAAACACCACGATATTGTGCCAGATATTTAGCCAATGCAGCTGCTTCCGGGTCAAGCTCTTCTACAACACCCTCTTTTGAGAGTTCTTCCAGAATTTTCAATTCTTCTGGAGTAAAATACATCTCAATCGCACTGGCAGGACATACTTTTACGCATTTCAGACAACCTATACACTTTGCGCCATTTATAATTGGCTCACCGGCATCGGTCATTTCAATACAGTTTACAGGACACGCGCTCTGGCACCTGGCACCGCAAGCGGCACATTTCCCAGCCAGTAACTGTGCTACGCCTCTAGGCTTTTTTGGTTTTGGCTTTGTTTCGCTCATGTGAAAGATCCTTGGTCTATACCGGCAACATGTCTTTGGCCAGTAATTTGTCAATTAGAGTTTTGGCAATCAGTTTCGGGTCAGTAATACCTTTTGCTATGATTTCACCCTGCTCGCGCTCTGGAGAGAAAATCTTGCTGACTCGCGTTGCAGAGCCTTTGAGACCGATAATAGATGCATCAAGCTTCAACACCTGATTATCCCATGTTTCAACAACTGCATCTTTTGCAGCAAGACGCATTGGGACTTTAGGGTAACGTGGGCGATTCAACTCGCGCACAACTGTCAGCATTGCGGGCATCTGGGACTCAACGATTTCATGACGGCCTTCAAGTTTGCGGCTGACACGAATCTTTTTACTCTTAGTGTCGAAACTAAGAACTTTATCAACAAGTGTAAGCTGAACCTGACCAAGACGGCTGGCAATTCCAGGTCCGGTCTGTGCGGTATCACCGTCGATAGTCTGCTTGCCACAAAGAACTAGACCGACTTCATCGACCTCATCATTAAGCTTCTTGATAGCACCAGCTAGAACAGCGCTGGTAGCCAAGGTATCCGCACCACCAAATGCCCTGTCAGAAAGCAGGATGGCTCTATCAACACCCAGAGCCAGCGCTTTTTTCAGAGTAAGCTCAGTGTTTGGCGGCCCCATGGAGATGGCTACTACTTTGCAACCATACTTTTCCTTGAGACGCAATGCTTCTTCCAAAGCGTGCGTGTCATAGGGGTTGACAATAAAAGGAATACCCTCACGTACCAGGGTATTTGTCACAGGATCAATTTTGACCTGTGTCGTGTCAGGAACCTGCTTGATACAGGCGACGATAAGCATCTGGCTCTCCTTGCTTTGCCGGAAGCACTGCAAACACATACTTCCAGGCTGGTTTCAATAAAGATGTTTACACCAAATTACTACTTACTATTTATACTAGTTTTTTCGAAAAAAACTAAAGAGGGGCGGAGGGTGGAATTGGCCTTACCACTTGCCAAATTACCCACTAATAAATCAGTTGTCAATCTTTTTTTCACAAAAAAGCCTCGAAAATCCTATTTTTTGATATACGCACAAATAATAGCGTGTTTCATTAATAGTACCAATCAAACCTGATAGTATTATGTATAAATTACAACATGTTATGAATTCACTTTTTTTACACCATTTTACTGCCATTTAGATGTCGACCTGTAATTAAAACATCTTTCTAGTTTTTTACAACTATTTTTTTAAATTTCCGGCGTTTTTTTAGCCCTTTAAAATACGACCAAAATTGTCCTGTTTTTTGCTCATTCCCCTTTTTTGATATTACATTTTGCAACCTTTTCCGCTTGACGCTTTGTTATTGAGAGTCTAAAACTTACCCATGGATTTTTCTAAACACCTCAACCCTCCTCAAAAAGATGCCGTTCTTCACGGCGAAGGCCCCTTACTTATTCTGGCAGGTGCAGGTTCGGGCAAAACACGAGTAATAGCCCACCGCATTGCGCATCTTATTCACAACCTTGGTGCCCACCCGCTTAGTATTCTGGCTGTGACCTTTACAAACAAGGCCGCTAAAGAAATGGCTGACAGGGTCAGAAAGTTGCTTGGAGGCAATGAAATCCCAATGATTGCCACATTTCACTCAGCTTGCGGCAAAATTCTTCGTCGGGAAATTCAGCAATTGGGTTATGACTCTAATTTTGCAATCTATGACGACCGCGATTCTGAACGTCTTTTAAAAGACATTCTGAAAGAAATGGATCTGGACGAAAAACGTTTCAACCCCAAATCAGTCGGCGCCAAAATTGACGACTACAAAAATCGTGGTTTGCTACCCCATCAGATCGACTCCGTTTCTACTGGAGATATCTACAGCTCAAAGATCGTTCAGATTTATTCTTCCTACCAGTCGCGATTAAAGAAGTGCAACGCCCTTGACTTCAATGACATACTTATACTTACAGTTCAGTTACTCGAAAGTTTTCCGGATATTTGCCATGCTTATCAGGAACGTTTTAAATGGATTTTGGTAGATGAATACCAGGATACTAATCCAGTACAATACAAACTCATCAGACTTTTAGCCGGTGAACGCAGAAATTTGTGTGTTGTTGGAGACGACGACCAGTCAATATACTCCTGGCGCGGCGCAGATATCAGAAACATCCTTGAATTTGAAAAGGATTTTCCTGGAGTTAAAGTAATCAGACTGGAGCAAAACTATCGTTCTACAGCCACTATTCTCAAAGCTGCCGGAGCAGTTGTCCGGCAAAACCTTGGTCGCAAAAACAAAACTCTCTGGACAGAAAACCCGGAAGGTGAAAAAATTAATTATAACAGAGCTGAATCCGACCGGGAAGAAGCTCGTTTTGTCAGTAGAGAAATAGGTTCATTGACTACAAATGGAATTACACTCGATGAGATTGCAATTTTTTATCGGACAAATGCTCAGTCAAGGTTAATTGAAGAGTCACTGGTCGCCGAAGCCGTACCCTACCATATAGTCGGTGGCGTTCGCTTTTACTCTCGTATGGAGATAAAAGACATTCTTGCCTACCTGCGTATTCTTGATAATCCTGCTGATGAAATCTCACTCAAACGAATTATCAATGTTCCCGCTCGCGGCATTGGCAACAGCAGCCTGGACAAAATATCTTTTCAGGCCGCCAGCAATGGTACTAGTTTCTACAAAGCCATGAGTGAAGCAGGTAATAATTCACTTCTAAGCTCTGGTCCTCGCAATAAGGTTGCCGAATTCACTAATATGCTTGAAAGATTCAGTTTATCATCCAAGTCAATGAACCTGCCGGAACTGGCACAGATGGTTATGGAGGAGAGTGGATACATATCACGCCTCAAAGATAGTCGTGATGAAGACGATGCTGAACGTTTGGAAAACCTGGAACAACTTTTAGCCGCCATGGAAGAGTTCGCTGAAAAAAATACTGACGCCGGTTTATCTGAGTTCCTGGAACATGTATCACTTGTCTCAGATCTTGAGCAAAATGAATCTGGCAAAATTTCAGTAACACTAATGACCCTTCATGCTGCAAAAGGCCTTGAATTCAAGGCTGTTTTCATGATCGGCATGGAAGAACGGCTTTTCCCGCACGTTCGTTCCCTTGACGACCTTGACGGCATGGAAGAGGAACGGCGCCTTTGTTATGTTGGCATGACGCGAGCAAGAGAACGTCTTTATCTGCTTAATGCACGTCGCAGATACCTGTTTGGACAGGAGCAGTGTAACCAGCCATCCCGTTTTCTTGGGGATATACCGCACGAACTGATCAATGAGTACGGCTATACATCATCAGCTTATAATTTGGCCAGTTCCACGTACTCCACATATTCGCGGGGCATGAATCAGCAGATAAATCCTCACAACCTTTCTGCCGCAGCCAACTACTCATCTTCTAGTGATATTGAGATTATCCCTGAACCACCTGAAGAGCAAGACGGTGTCTATATTGGCATGAAAGTTCGACATGGAAAATTCGGAGTTGGTACAATCAGAAAAATTGAAGGCAGTGGTGATGCCCAAAAAGCTATTGTCTGGTTCAATACTGTTGGGCCAAAAAAACTCATGCTCCGCTTCGCTGGCCTTGAAAGAGTTTGAGCGCATAAATTTCGGTCATTAAACCCAGTCTGAATTGCATAAAATTGTTTGCACTTGTTTTTATGCCTCCCGATGAAGTATGTTGACTCCCATTCCACAACCTCTGCTATTTACATCCGCTAAATACCTGGTTTGGCAAATTGCTGTTACTGCATGTTTTTATGTTGCTTTATATTGCTTCTGTTTCATATTGCGGTAGCATTAACAATATTCTATGTATCAGAATTAGCATCTGAATTTAAACTTGTATAAAAAATATGCAAAGTTGCATTTGTTATCAAAAACTAAAATATTTTTTTATCATTTATTGCAGCCACAACAGGTGACCCAACACAGTTTACACCACATATATGCACCAAATTACAAGGACTTATCAATATCAGTTTTGGTTATACATTTTTCACCGTCAAAACACCACAAGCATGGCATTCATTTTGCTTTAAACTGATCCTTATTACTAATGAATCATAAAGAGTTGAAAAATAATAAGCACGCCAAACGATGCTGCTTAATTTCTACACAACGCTGTTTATAAAGGAGGCTGTTAGAATGGAAATTTTTGGAAAAAACGTTTTTAACCAGACTGTAATGAGAGAAAGACTCCCTAAAACCATCTACAAGGCATTGAAAAAAACAATTGATGAAGGTCTTCCTCTTGAACCAACAATTGCTGACGCTGTTGCAACCGCCATGAAGGAGTGGGCCGTAGAAAACGGTGCTACTCATTTTACCCATTGGTTCCAACCGATGACCGGTGTTACAGCAGAGAAGCATGACTCTTTTATTTCTCCTGACGGGGACGGCGGCGTTTTGATGGAGTTTTCAGGTAAAGAACTGATCAAGGGCGAGCCTGATGCTTCATCTTTCCCAAGCGGCGGACTGCGTGCTACTTTTGAAGCCAGGGGTTACACTGCATGGGACTGTACTTCACCGGCCTTCCTTAGAGAAGAAGGTGATGTTGTTACACTCTGTATCCCGACCGCATTTTGCTCATATACTGGAGAGGCTCTCGACAAGAAAACCCCTCTGCTTCGTTCAATGGAAACACTTTCTACTCAGGCACTGAGAATTCTCAGACTGTTTGGTAACCAGAAAGCCACGCGCGTAATGTCAACTGTTGGTGCAGAACAGGAATACTTTCTGGTTGACAAATCTTTCTACCTTGACCGCCTTGACCTGATGTTGGCTGGCCGCTCACTCTACGGTGCAATGCCTCCTAAGGGGCAGGAGATGGAAGACCATTATTTTGGTTCCATCAAGGAAAGAGTTCTTAACTACATGAAGGATGTTAATGAAGAATTGTGGAAACTGGGTGTAACCGCCAAGACCCAACACAATGAAGTTGCACCTGGCCAGTTCGAACTTGCTCCTATTTTTGAGACAACCAACATTGCAACCGACCACAATCAGATGGTTATGGAAGTTTTGAAGCGTGTTGCCATACGTCACGACCTTGTCTGCCTGCTGCACGAAAAACCATTTGCTGGCGTAAACGGTTCTGGCAAGCACAACAACTGGTCTATGAGCTCCAATGACGGCCAGAATCTTCTCGAACCAGGCAAGACTCCTCATGACAACGCCCAGTTCCTGACTTTCCTGATGGCTACCATAAAGGCTGTTGACGAACATGCAGGCCTGCTCCGCGCTTCCTGCGCCAATGCCGGCAACGATCATCGTCTGGGCGCAAACGAAGCTCCGCCAGCAATTATCTCCATTTTCCTGGGTGATCAGCTTGCAGATATCGTTGAGCAGATGGACAAAGGACACGTAAAATCGTCCACTGCAGGCGTTGATATGGAGATTGGAGTTTCAACACTGCCACCGCTCCCAAAAGACGCAACCGACCGAAACAGGACTTCTCCATTTGCATTTACCGGTAACAAGTTTGAATTCAGGATGGTTGGTTCATCTTTCTCAATTGCCGGACCAAATATCATCATCAACACAATTATTGCCCAGGCTCTGAAAGAGTTTGCCGATAGACTGGAAAAAGCAAAAGACTTCAATGCAGAACTTCAGAAACTGATGCAGGAAGTTGCTAAAAAGCACAAGCGTGTTGTATTCAATGGCAATAACTACTCTGACGAGTGGGTCAAGGAAGCAAAGAAGCGCGGCCTTCTTAACATCCCTAACACACCTGAAGCACTTCAGCAGCTTATTACCAAGGAAGCTGAAGCACTATTTTCCGCTCACAAAGTTTTCACATCTAAAGAACTGCACTCACGCTATGAGATAATGATGGAGCAATATGTTAAAACCATCAACATCGAAGCCCTAACAATGATCGATATGGCAAAACACAGCATCATGCCTGCCTCGATGGAGTTTGCCAAAACTGTTGCCGATTCAATTATTTCAATCAGCGCAGTTTCTGCTAAAATCAATGTTTCTGCGCAAAAAGAGCTGCTTGAAGCTGTTTCAAACAGCCTTGCATCAATGAACAAAAATGTTGCCGATCTGGCTGAAGCGGTAGAAAAGGCACAGGCAATTGGTGATATTAAAAAGCAAGCTGTTGCTTTCAGAGAAAAAGTATTTACTAAAATGGTTGAATTGAGAGCTGATGGCGATGCCCTGGAGAACATAGTAGCTTCTTCACACTGGCCTCTGCCTACTTACTCAGAAATGCTTTTCATTCTTTAGTTCTAAATCGGATCAAAATCAAAAGGGGGCTCTTACGAAGCCCCCTTTTTTTATTCAAATTCAGATCACCACTCTATGGAGGTCTCGTTTTTTATAACGCCAGGCGAATGCGGCGCCACGTACATACCAGTCAATTAAAAAAACACCCCAGACAGCATATAGTGAAAGGTGCAGCAGATCGGCAGCAACCCAAGATAATGTGACTCTGATACCCCACATGGCCAGTAAAGTGACAATAAAAACGTAAAAAGTATCTCCTGTACCCCTCAAACTACCTGCGTACACAAATGAGATTGCCAGTGGTACCTGAGCAAAGGCAACAAGTCTGAGAAAAACACTGCCAAGCTCAATAACCTGCGGATCATAGGTAAACACACCTATTAAATATTCCGGCACAACCAAAAACAGCAGCCCCATGCTTGCCATAACAATAACAGCAAGCCGTAAAGCCTCCACATGGCTGTGATGAGCACGCCTGAGTTTTTTCGCCCCCACAGCCTGCCCCATCAGAGTTGCTGCGGCGGTTCCCATTCCTGCACCAGGCATGAAAGATAGTGATTCGATGGAAAGCCCGATCTGATGCGCAGCATAAGCTGTAGTTCCATATCCAATAATAAAACTTGAATAAATCAGCTGACCACTTTGGTGCGCCATGCGCTCCAGGGCAACCGGCCAACCGATTTTCCATATCCGGTTAAATAGATCGTAGTCAGGGCGCCCGATTGTTATGTATTTTTTTCGGAAAGCATGAATCAGCAGATAGCTGCAACCAATAAACTCAGAAGTATTGATAGCAATTGCCGCACCCTTAACTCCCATCATAGGCAAACCAAATTTGCCGTAAATCAACGGCCATGCAATAATAACATGTAGGATATTAACCAGAATGATCGCTTCCATAGGCGTGCGCGTATCACCTATGCCGTGCATTATGGCCGACAGTACATTCAACCCTGTAGTCCAGATCATCCAGAGAAATACCAGCCTGATATATTCTGCAGCAAGGGACTGTACATCTGCGCTTGCTCCCATCATTCTGGCAATGTCACCGCCCCAGAAATATCCGGCCACAGAACATATCACTGTCAGCACCAGGCAAGCCAGGCAGGATGCATATGCTGCCTGCGAAGCTTCTTTCTGCTTTCCAGCTCCCCACAAATGTGCAATCACAACGGTCGTCCCGGTAGAAAGTCCCCAGAAGAAAGTCATTGCAACAAACATCAGCAACTGCCCTAATCCTGTTGCAGCAATAGCTCCAGCTCCCAAACCGCCTGTCAGAAACACATCAACAATGGATACAAGGCGTTGAAAGAGGGAAGACAGCAAAACTGGCATCGACAGTTTTAAGACATCTCTTCTTATTGATACGGGCTTCTGTCCTGAGGAGTTTGTTTTGAATGGAATAAGTGGCATTATTTCTTATAAGAGTGGAAATACTTAAGGTCAATGTAATTGTATTTATAATAAAAAAGGCAGGGTATTCACCCCGCCTTTTTTACGCAGTTTCAATACCAACTACAAGTAATCAAGAAGTGACAGCTGGGTAATTTTCGCAGTCGCTGATAATGAAGCATTGAACGCTGTCTGTTGCTGTGTCAATTCAACACCAAGTTTTGCGTAATCAACATTCTGAATATTACCAGCAATTGTTAAAAGGGTATTCTTATTATTTGTATTCATTTTTTCTGCGCTGTCCAGCCTTACTATACGGGTCAATATATCGTTTTGTGCGCTGGTAACCTGCTTTGACCCATCGGAAAGGGCCTGCGAACTTATAATTATAGCAGGAACATTGTTAGCCGTTACTGCAGCAATAAGATCATCAAAGGCTTGAAATACATTAATATTACCGTAGGGTTGAGAAGCAGCAGTGTCGGCTGTAAGAATTTGATTACCAGGTATATTGATCTGCTGATTGGTCGCTTTGCCGATTTCTACCTTAAGTGTTGTCTCGTCTCCAGAATAGTAGGGCGCAGTAGCACTAAACGGGGCCGTAGTATTATCAGCTCCTCCAAAGATGTAGGTATCACCATATTGCATATTTCCCATATCTACCATTTGCTGTTTAAGAGACTGCAACTGATTAACTGCGCTACTTATTACACCAGCATCCGTACTACCGTTAACAAGTGTATTTGCGAGTGTTTTTGCCAATTTAAGTGTATCAGTCATGCCCTGTATTGCAGTATTTGTGATTTTTAGTTGAATCTGTGACTTACTAATATTACTCATATACTGATCACCAGACTGTATTTTGTCAGCAACTCCCAATAGCAGGTTAGAGGAGATAGGATCATCGCTGGGTCTGTTGATATTTTGGCCCGATGAGATCAATTCGTTTATTTTATCCAGCCTTGCACGCCCCTGCTGGATATTGTAGAGGGCATTCTCCGAGGATGTATTTGCAGTAATTCGCATTTGTTTCTCCTAACGAACCATATTCAACGCTATGTCCAGCATATCTGATGCGGTACTGATCAGTTTTGCCGACGCCTGATATGATCGCTGATATTTGATCAGATTTGCCAACTCTTCATCCAGCGAAACTCCTGAACTGGACTCTCTCAATGCTGCCAGCTGCTTCACAAATGCTTCATCCTGAGAAACAGTGTTTTTACTGGACTGCACATCTAGACCAATAGTACTAACCATACTGCTGAAAAAGCTATTGAAGGTTGTTGTGTTTCCTGCCATCGTATTTGCACCCTTCAATTGGGCCAGTAAAAGTGCATTGCTGTTGTCTCCGGCAGCAAAAACAGCAGGGGCGCCGGCGGCAGCGGCTATTGTAGTCCTGGTAATTGCAGGATTAAGAGTGATTGTCGCTGCACTGCCTGATGTATTAAAAACAGGGAGGCCATTGGCGCCAACCAAATCACGTCCGCCCTGATGAATCGTGTTCACCTGTGTCGCAATTGTACTGGCAAGCGAATCTACCTGAGCAAGGTATCCCGGTATTATCGTATCACGCAGAGCAATGGTTGCTCCAAGAGATCCCGAGACAACTGAAGGAGTAACCACGGCCGATGCACCACCAACCGGTGCCAGGTTAATATCATATTTGCCAGCATTTACTGTGAGAGAAAATGTACCGAAATTGGAACCGGTTACCAGCGCCGCACCGGTATCCTTAAAAACTACATCCGTTGTCCCGTCACTGTTTTCAGTAAATGATATACCGGTCTGCTTTGACAGATCACGTACCAGCTGATCGCGCTGATCCCTCATTTCATTGGCATTGCCGCTGGACTGTTCAGTATACCTGATCTGTCCGTTCAACTTGGCAATGCTTTGTAATGTTACATTCATGTCGTTGACGAGCGGTACCAGCGACTGATCCTGTGTGGTTGCTGCATCCGTAAGTGCACTACTGACCGAGTGAAAATTATCCACCAGCAGCTGTGCTCTGGTAATCACCGTCTGGCGCTCCGTAGAGCCTGCCGGGTTTAGACTCAAATCCTGCCAGGATCCAAAGAAATCAGCAATTGCTGTCCCAAGTCCGTCATTGGCAACTTCATTAAATGTAGGCTCTATCTGCTGCAGAACATTGGATTTTGTTGTATCAAAGCCCTGAGTTGTCTGGGCATTAACCAACTGTTTTTGTATAAGTCCGTCATAATAACGTTCAACTGAACCGATTCGAACCCCGCTGCCCAGAGGGAAACCATTTGCTGTAGTTGGTGGTGCTGACTCTAAAATAATTCGCTGCCTTGAATAGCCAGGTGTATTGACATTAGCGATATTCTGGCTGGTTACCTCAGTGGCAACCCGGTAAATTGTAAGTCCGGATTTGCCGATTTCTAAAGCGGTGCTAAGCCCCATTTCAAGCCTCCCTGTTGATCAGGACGGAACCTGTCGGACGCTGTTGATATCCACCAGATGAGCCGTAAAAATTAGACTGGTTAACCACTTTTGTTAATACTTCTATAGTTGAGCCGACTGACTCGGCAAACTTTTCCGCAATTTCCTTATTGAGTATCAGTAGCTGACGATTTCTATCCGCAAGTTGCTTTAAATCCACGTACAGCCTGGGTATTTCCAGGTTACCTTTCTTTTTCAGAACGACAGACAAACCACCCAGAGATGTTTCAATATCAAGACCCTCACGCCTTATCACATCAAGCATCGCTTTTTTCAATGGCTCAGTGCGAGACTCAACTCTAGCAGCAATCTCTTCTTTTTCTTTATTCAACTCTGCCATAGCCACCAGATTAATATTGGAAAGCTCGGCCGTTTCACGCTCCAGACAGCTGGCAAGTTCTTTTAAATATTTGGACTGAATTAAAAGCTCTTCAGCCAGTTTTTTTAATTCCATATTCAGCTCCATGAACTAACCCTGTTTATTACTCTTTCCGATCGACCATTTTACTGAGCTTTTTACTTTCCTGCCTGATGATATCTTTCTCTATATGTTTTGCCAGTCCGAACCCACCCCGTTTGACAGCTGCAGCAACATATTGCTCATCCAGCATGGAGCGGTAAACGTCTTCACCATGCCCACCGCCGGTCACTTTGTCTTTGGCAACTGTCTCACGCATGGTTTTCATCATCATACCAATGAACAGGCCCTCGAAATCCTGTGAAACTTTTTTTGCCTGCTGACGTTGTTTGTCGCTAAGCCCGTTTACGCTGGCACCCTGTTTCTGAAGCAAACGAGCTTTTTCAGCATTCAAATCTGGTATCACGGGCAGATTTTGTGAAATTTTATTGTCCATGTGTATTTCTCTTATCGCCCTATCGAGCCTCTTCTTGAGCTTTCGGCTTATATTATGGTCAGTTCTGCCTGCAAGGCTCCTGCGGCCTTAATTGACTGCAGTATGCCGATCAGGTCTCGTGGCGTCACACCCAACGTGTTCAGCGCTCTGACAACCTCACCAATAGTTGCTCCTTCAGACAAAACCATCAGCCTGCGCTGTTCCTCGTCAACCTTAAGGTCCGTTCTCGGTACAACCGTAGTAGTGCCTGTCTTACTTAGTGCTGATGGCTGTGACACCTGTGGTGTTTCTTTGATCACCAGAGACAGGTTGCCATGTGAAACAGCCACGGTTGAAATACGTACCTGTTCACCCATGACAATCGTCCCGGTACGCTCATTCAGTATAACTTTAGCCAATACATCCGGTCGTACATCCAGGGTTTCCACAGTAGAAATGAAATCAATCATTCTTGATGCGTATGCCTCAGGAATCCGTATTCCAACAGAACCCGGGTCTGCAGCTCTGGCAACACCGGTACCAAATTTGTCATTTACTGCTATTGCTATTCTGGAGGCAGTTGTAAAATCAGAAACCCCTAAATTCAGGCGTAATTGAGACTTTCCTAAAAGTGTGTTGGGCAATTCCCGTTCTACCAAAGCGCCTGCGGGGATTCTACCGGCTGTAGGGTGATTTTTCTGGGCGCTAGCCGACTGACCACCAAAAGCAAATGAATTGGTCAGTACAGATCCTTGAGCAACTGCGTAAACCTGATTATCTGCACCTCTAAGCGGTGACATAATCAGAGTTCCGCCTGCAATGCTCTTTGCATCTCCCATTGACGAAACCAGAACATCAAGTCGATTACCCTGTTTTGCGAAAGGCGGCAAAGTTGCTGTAACCATAACTGCCGCTACATTCTTTAGCTTTATCAGATTAGCGTTGACTGTTATTCCCATTCTTTCCAGCATTGTTGCTACAGATTGCAAATGCACACGGGCCTGGTCACTATCCCCAACATTGTTGAGACCAACCACGATTCCATAACCTACCAACTGGTTTTCACGCACGCCTTCAAATGATGCCAGGTCTTTAATACGTACCGCATGGGCAACGCTTGCAGTAAACATAGTTATTATAGTAATCAGTAAGATAATTTTTCGCATGTTTGTTACCTTTTAGGCTAGAAAGGCCAGAGTTTATCAACTATGTTCATCAGCCAACCCGGGCTTTGACGGTCCGAAATAATACCCTTGCCTGAGTAGTTGATTTTTGCATCTGCTACGTAAATTGAGTTTACCGAGTTTGTCTGGTCAATATCAGTTGGGCGCACAGTCCCTTCAATTATGATAATCTGATCCTCATTATTTACTTTGACATTACGGCGCCCTTCAATCAGCAGGTTGCCATTTGGCAGGACATCAATAACCTTGGCCGAAATGGTTGCATTTAAAGTTTCCTGACGGGACGTTGATCCGGAACCTCCGAACTTTGAATCTACCGATGCATTAATCAGCTTACTCAAATCCAAATTGTTAGCTAAAATGCCTGTTTTCTCCAATCCCATGAAATTCGGTATACCTGCATTTACCGTAGTACTGCGAGAAGTATCTGTTTTAGCCGCCTTGGAGGCGCTAGCAACCTCAGTGATAACTATTGTTAGAATATCGCCTTTACGGCGCGCTTTGGCATTTTCGGTCAGACTGACTGATGTAGCCTGCCAAATCGAGCCGGTGGAATAATCGGCTTGCGGCCTGACAAGCTGCTGATCAAAGGGAGTTGTCTTAACCTCTGCCTTTTGAACAACGCAGCCACCAAACAGCATACTTGCCGCTATTAAAATACATATTTCATATCTCATGTACTGAAACCTCATCATTACATCCTTAATACACAATCTGAACCGTCTCGCTATTTATTATTCGTGCAGACATTTCTTTCAAAGAACTCAGATTTTGAACAATAATAGTGTCACCAAACGAACCGGCGCTCTTTGCTTTACCAGTAACCGTTACCCTGATTCGCTCGCTTTCTGCCACGATTGAAACCATCTGACCGCTTTTGATTATGGGATTTTTTTCCAGCTGATCACTTTTAATTGGTACATTTGCTTTTAGCGATGAGCGTGCTTTTTTGCCAATGGCATCATTTACAGTTGCCAGATAGCGCCCATGTACAGAACCAACATCATTTTTTCGAACTACCAGATCTGAGGCCGAGATAATACTGCCAAAATCGATCTGCCGAACAGTAAAAACCATATCTGCCAGAACTTCCACGTCTACACGAACATTTATATTTCCGATGACCCTGTCACCCTGACGTGCCAGTACAGCAATATTTGCATTTCCCCACCCACCCCACTGCTGCGGAGCAATCACTTCATAATCCAGATTTCCTTCAGGCAAAACCGGGCTTCCACCAATCGTAAAACGCTTCAACCTGACTTCATTACTGAAATTAAGCTGTTTTTGCTGAACATAGGTGATTACTGAATTACGAATCTCTGCGTCACGCAGTGTTGACAACTGAGCGGCACTAGACAAAGCTGGTAACAACAGATATGTAATTATGATCAGAATAATTTTATTCATTTTGCTCTTCTTTTCCTGTTTATAAATAAAACAAATGGCCAAAGTCTCAAAAAATCAGTGACTACCTGCGCAGGTTATTTGCTGTCTGCAGCATTTCGTCAGCAGCCTGAACCGCCTTTGAATTGACTTCATATGCCCTTTGGCCCACGATCATCTGTACCATTTCTTCTGCCACACTTACGTTACTCATCTCAATCAGGCCCTGTGATATAGCACCCAGTCCATTCTGCCCTGGTGTGCCTGTTGTCGCTGTGCCTGAGGCATCTGTAGTAGTGTATAGATTTTTACCCTGACTGGACAAACCGGCCGGGTTCGGAAACAAAGCCAGCTGTATTGTACCGAGACTGGTCGTAGCTGACTGGCCGGCCTGGGTTACCGACACTGTCCCGTCATTGCCAATATTAATTTTGGTTGCATTGGTAGGTATTACTATTTCAGGCTGAAGCGGATTTCCGTCAGAAGTAACAACCCTTCCAGTGCTGTCCCTTTTAAATGAACCGGCTCTTGAATAACCGATTGTTCCGTCTGGCTGAAGAATCTGAAAAAAGCCATCCCCTTCAATAGCCAGATCCAGTTCGTTACCGGTCTGAGTCAAGTCTCCTGCTGTAAACATTTTAGTTACCGCTGCCAGGCGCGTACCAAGACCGATTTGTATACCCGATGGTACTTGCGTTGTTGAAGTAGCCGGAGCACCACTTGATTTAAGGTTCTGGTAGACCAGATCCTGAAAGTCGGCCCGGCTTCTCTTAAAACCGGTAGTATTTACGTTGGCAAGGTTGTTGGCAACAACATCAATATTTTTTTGTTGAGCCTGCATGCCGGATGCCGCTGTCCAAAGTGCTCTTATCATAATTCCTCCACGTTTTTAGTCAGTCTTAAAGTTTACCCAGATCGTTTACCGCCTTGGCGGCCATATCATCAAAACCTCTAATTACCCGCTGACAGGAATCAAAATAGCGGCTTGTTTCTATCATCTGAACCATTTCGGTTATGGTTTCCACATTTGATCCTTCCAGATGTCCCTGACGAACATTTCCGGTTGCGGCTTGAGGTTTGGTTTGCGGATCAGTCGGAACAAACAGCGCACTGCCGGTTTTGGTCAACTTATAAGGCTTTGGAAAGTCCACCAGGTTGATTGTTCCTGAAGGCAGGCTATCCACAGTAACCTGGCCATTACTGCTGATATCAACGCTGCCGCCAGCAATAGTTACCGGGCCACCATCACCCATGACCGGATATCCGTCTGAAGTAACCAAAGTGCCATCAGAAGAAATCCGGAAGTTGCCCTGACGGGTATAGGCCGGGCCAGTTGGCGTATTTACCACAAAAAAACCGTCCCCATCTATTGCCATATCGAGAGTATTGCCGGTCTGGGTAACAGAACCGGCACTATAATCAATAAAGACACTGTCTTTCTGCAGGATCGGATCCGCCGTACTCCCCTGGGGAACTACCGGCGGGTTGACATTGCCATTCAGCATGCTCTCAAACAGCATTTTATCTTTTTTAAACCCCGGAGTATTTACGTTGGCCAGATTGTTACTGATTACATCCAACCTTTTCATCGCCGTTATACTACCCGACAGGGCCGAATACATGCCGCTGTTCATAGCTTTTCTCCTCTAGCTTTTATGCAGTTTCAGCTTGCCTCTTAACCTGACCATGGCCTGACTGATTAGCTGGGAAATCCTTGATTCGGTCAACCCCAATGCCTCGCCAATCTCTTTAAGATTAAGATCTTCACTATAATAAAGTGTTACAGCCAGCCTTTCCTTTTCCGGCAGAGTATCTATCGCCAAGCCCAGCGCCTCGGCCAGTTGCATCATCATTACCTGTTGCTGAGGATTTTTAGCTTCACTCTCCGCCAACACATCAGCCAGACAAAGTGCATTTCCTTCAGAATCACCCCAGCTGTCATCCAGACTTATGAAAGAGAACACGTGAACGTCATCCAACAGGTCATAATAGTCAGCCAGACTAATTTCCAAAGACTTTGCAACCTCTTCACTGGTAGGATTTCTCCCAAGCTGATGTTCCAGATTTAATACCTGTTTTTCCAGTCTCTTGTATTTGTCTCGCATTGAGCGACTTAACACATCATATGATCTAAGCTCGTCAATAATTGATCCACGAATATGCTGCTCGGCAAATGTTTTAAACATCACACCACGCGTTGGGTCATACCTGTCAGCTGCATTAATCAGGCCAATTACCGCCACGCTCATCAGATCATCTTTATCCAGATGCTGCGGCAATTGTGGAACAATCCTGCTCAGCAGGTATTTGACCAGCGGCATATGCTCTATGATCAATTCATCGCGATTCACTAAACAACCTCACTCACCGGTTTTATACTTTATGTATCAATCGTTTGTGGGATGATCCAGATAACGCCTGAAAAAGAACTGGATATTTCCTTTCAGCCTGGTCTGTCGTGTGTTTTCTATAACTCTTTTGGCCAGAGTAACAAAACAGGCAGCGGCCTCTGAATCAGGGAACAACTCGGAAACAGCCCGCTGCCTTTTAACCGCCTCGACAACCTTCTCGTCCTTGACAACACAGCCAAGGTAATCCAGGGAGATATCAAGGAAGCGCCCGGCCACATTAGCCAACTTGCGGAACACTTCCAATGCGTCTTCACTGTCTTTAGCCATATTTACCAGCACCTTGAAATGGTGCTCGGAATATTTGGTTGAGAGCAGCTTGATCAGAGCATACACATCGGTGATGGATGTGGGTTCCGGAGTAACAACAACTATTATCTCCTGGGCTGCTACCGCGAAATAGGTAACATTCTCGGAAATACCGGCCTCTGTATCCACAATCATGATATCAAACTTTTCCTCCAGCATATCAAGCTCATCCAGCAGCTTGAGTTTTTCATGCTGGCCCAGGCTGGTAAACTCCTGGACACCGGATCCTGCCGGTATAATTTTGATCCCGGCAGGTCCGTCCACAAGTATTTCGGCAATTGTCTTTTCGCCGTTTAAAACATTGTTCAGGTTATATACCGGGGAAAGTCCAAGCAACACATCCAGATTTCCAAGACCCAAGTCAGCATCAATCACCAGGACTTTTTTGCCTTGAACCGAAAGAGCTATTGCAAGGTTTGAGACAACATTACTCTTACCGACACCACCTTTTCCGCTGGTGACCGATATAACCCGAATCCCCTTCTGTTCGGAAGATGTGGTTTGCCCGGACGAGTCAGCCTGATGATTTCTTTTGGCGGTTCTGGCCATTTCTCTCAGAGTATCGGCCTGATCCCCTTTACCGGCAACATTATTCATTTGCCGCCCCCCGCAGAATCATTTCGGCCAGTTTGGATGGTGTAGCCACTTCGATATCCTCCGGCACTCTCTGACCTGTAGTAAAATATGCTATCTGCAGATTGTCTTTCATCAACAGGTTGATCATATTGCCTAGACTCTCACTTTCATCAATTTTGGTAAATACCACTTTACTGATTTGAAATATGCTGAATCTGTTCAGGATCTCCTCAAGCTCGCGATCCTTTGTCGTTGCCGAAAGACATAAATAGGTTTCTATCGGTATCTTGTTTTCCAGAAAGTTTTTCATTTCATCCAGCTTTTCCTTGTCCTTATGGCTACGTCCTGCCGTATCGATAAAGATCAGGTCACAATCCGAGTGTTTTTCAACCGCCTTCTCCAGTTCTTTTGGAGTGGAGGCCACGTCCAGCGGAATACCCATGATCCTTGAGTAGGTTTTAAGCTGCTCAACCGCACCGACGCGAAAAATATCCATGGTGATCAGGGCAACCTTATTGCCTCGATTCAATGCATACATGGCCGCCAGCTTGGCCGTAGTTGTGGTCTTTCCAACCCCTGTCGGCCCGATCAGAGCAATGATCCGTGGAGAGTTTTTACGCAGTTTAAGCGTTCCGGCAAACTTGATCATCCGGGCAAATGTTTCGCCAAGCCGACTCTTTACCGTCTGGTTATCACTCTCAACCGGTAAGGTATTGAGCGTATCCAGAATTTTGCGGATCAGGTCCGTAGAGATCCCACTATGGCTTAATTCCAGTGCAAGCGGAGAATCTTCCGGCACGATGGCATTTGCCGAAAGCCCATTGGCAGAAGCGATCTCTTCCGCATTTGGCCACTGAACTGTCTTGACTCCGCCATCTTGACTCTTGGCCAGGGTATTCAGCAGAAGTTTCTTGATCTCTTCCAGATCTCCCCTGGGAATATTTTTGAGATTAAAACCGGCTTCTTGCGCTCCCACACCTAACATAGCCGGCTCCGGCGCTTCTTCCTTACGGGCTTCCTCTTTACGAGAAAGGGACTCCACCTTTTCGCGCAACTCCTTTAATTCTCTTGCCAGAGGCGCCAGCATGGAATTTTCCAGATCTTCCTTAGCGGTACGTTCTCTCACAGGAGGCTCACGATACGCATCCGGTATATACGTCGGTGCAGGCGGAGCTGATTTCCGTGCCGGATCAATGGCGGCTGTCACACGATAAACCGGCTTGCTGAAAAATCCGAAGATTCCGCCGGCCTTATCTTTCTTAGTAGAAAGAATCATGGCATCCGGGCCCAGCTCCTCTTTAACCATGCGAAGCGCATCGGCCATACTTGCTGATTGAAAGGTTTTAACCAACATTGAAGCTCACCACCCCTAGTGACTGGATTTTGACATTCTGCGGAATTTCATTATGGGACAAAACAGCCATGTGCGGCACAAATCTCTCAATCAACTTCCTGACATGCCTGCGAATGGAAGGTGAAGCCAGTAATACCGGCTGTGCACCGCTGGCGCTGAATCTATCAGCCATATTTCGCACGGCACCGATAATCAGTTGCGCCGTATTGGGCTCAATCGCCAGATAGCTTCCCTGATCTGAAGGCTGTATGGCTTCTGCTATAATATCCTCAACCTCGCGACTCATGGTAATCAGGCAGAGGGTATCATCTTCCAGCTTGTATTGATCAACAATGAAGCGGCCCAACCCCTGACGAACAAACTCTGTCAGCACATCCGGGTCCTTGGTCAAAGAAGCATAGTCAGCAAGCGTTTCAAGTATTGTACGCAAATCGCGGATAGATACGCCTTCTTTCAGCAGCCCCTTAACGACCCTTAAAACCGTACCCAGATTCAGCAGGTTCGGAATCAGCTCATCAACAACTTTAGGGGCGGTCACAGAAAGGTTGTCCAGCAACTGCTGCATCTCCTGACGACCAACCAGTTCATGGGCATGGCGCTTGACGATTTCACTGATATGTGTGGCGACAACTGTTGTACTGTCAACAACAGTATATCCCATTACCTGTGCTTCATCCCTTGTATCCGAACCGATCCAGACAGAATCCAGACCAAAAACCGGTTCCTTGGTTTTGACACCTTGGATTGCTCCGGTCACAGCACCGGAATCCATGGCCAGGTACTGTCCGGTCAATTCACTGCCACCGACCTTGGCTCCGCGAATAAGCAGATTATACTCGTATGGTTTAAGCTGAAGATTGTCATGAATATGAATTGGCGGAACAACAAAACCAAGCTTTTGTGCGTACTGACGGCGGATGGAACGAATGCGCTCCAGCAGCTCACCATCCTGGGCTGCGTCCACCATGGGCACAAGTCCGTAACCGACTTCAAGCTCCAGAATATCCAATGGCCTGATTGCGGCCTGATCAGACGCTTCCTCTCCACCGGCAGTATCCGGAAGAGCCATCTCTTCAACAACCTGGGCCTTCTCCCTGGCCATCTTGCCAACCAGAAAAGCCACACCCGACAGGAGCAGAAAGGCAAAATGCGGTAGGCCAGGGATCATGGCGAACACAAACAACACCCCTGAAGAGACATAAAAGGCCTTGGGATAGTTCATAAACTGGCCGGTGATCTCGCTGCCGAAGTTATTCTCATCAGCTGATCTTGTTACAATAATACCGGCAGCAGTGGAAATAATCAGGGCAGGCACTTGAGCCACAAGACCTTCACCGATTGTTAGCAGCGTATAGTTAGTCAGTGCAGCCTCAACAGCCATACCTTGTTGAAAAACGCCGATAATCAACCCGCCGAAAATATTTATCAGCACAATCATGATACCGGCAATGGCATCTCCACGCACAAACTTGCTGGCACCATCCATTGATCCGTAAAAGTCGGCTTCACGGGAAACCTTAATACGTCGGGCACGGGCTTCTTTTTCAGTGATCATGCCAGCTGACAGGTCGGCATCAATAGCCATCTGCTTGCCTGGCATGGCGTCCAGGGTAAATCTTGCGGTAACCTCGGCCACACGACCGGCACCCTTTGTAATAACGACAAAGTTGATAATAACCAGAATCAGGAATATAACGGCACCAACGACATAATTGCCACCGACAACAAACTGGCCAAAGGCCTTGATTACGGCTCCAGCGGCTTCTACACCCTCACTGCCATGCAGCAGGATCAAGCGGGTTGAGGCGATATTGAGAGCCAATCTGAATAGTGTTGTAACCAGCAGGATTGACGGAAAAACCGAGAAGTCCAGGGGATGAGTTGTATAAAGACAGACTAGCAAAATAACGATTGAAATCGTAATACTTGTCGCCAGGAACACGTCTAGCAGAAATGCAGGCAATGGGATTATCATCAAGGACAAGACCCCGATTAATGCCAGAGCTACATAAATATCCGAGTTTTTGCGTAAACCGCCTAACTCTATTGCTTCAACCGTACCGTTTGCCATTATTCCCTGTTCCTGTGCTAGTATCGTAAAGCAATTTTCATGCAATTATTATGCCGCGCCTACCCGCTCCAAGAAAGGACAACAAGCATAATTCCCCAGACCTAACAGCACGTTTTTTCGCATTTTTAATTGCCGATCAACATCAGCCATGGCCTCCAAACTGTCAACAACTTGAACGCTGTCAACAGTTTGACAAAACTAGAGTAATGCTTGGTATTTTTCTTGATCTGATTGAGAGTTTTATTGATAATATTAGCCGTTTTAAGAAAAAAAGAGGTTCAGAAATACTGCAGGAAATAATTGCGGTTATAGTTTCCCTTTCAATCGGTAAACATAGGCCAGGACTTCTGCAACAGCGGCATAAAGGGATTCGGGAATAGCTGCATTTTCTTCCACCTGATCATACAGCTCCCTGGCCAGAAAACGGTTCTCAACCAGAATCACATTATTTTCCTTGGCTATTTTCTTAATCGCCTGGGCCATTACATCCGCTCCCTTGGCAAGTACAACCGGAGCAATCATTTTTTCCCGGTCATATTTTAGGGCAACAGCAAAATGGGTTGGGTTTGTAATAACAACGTCGGCAAGAGGTATGATCTTGACCATACGGCGTCTGGCCGCTTCATATTGCAACTGCTTGATCTTGCCCTTGATCTTCGGGTCACCCTCAGAGTCCTTGCTTTCGTCTTTGACCTCCTGCTTGGTCATCTTCAGATTTTCCATATATCGCCACTTGACGTACAGCATATCAAGTATCCCGATTACAATAAGAACTCCACAAGTATGAGTTACAATCTTGAAAGCAATATGCCCTATGTATGTCAGAATTGTTTCAATGTCAGCTTCAGATAAAAACGCCATATTCTGGCTTTCTTCAAGCATGACCCGATAGGCTATGTAGCCTACAACAAGGATTTTGAGCAGAGACTTTACAACCTCAACCATGGAATCTTTATTTAAGAGTCGACCGAAACCGGTCAATGGATTCAACTTGCTGAAGTTAAACGTCAGCCTGGCCAGGTTAAACTCAATCTTGCCATTATCCTGTATAAGCTTGGTGGCAAAGGCCGTAGCAACAATAATAACAACCAACGGAGCCAGCAAAATTACAATAAGCAAAAACAGATCCAGTGATAGTGAGTAGACATTCGCATTGGTCAACTCGTATTTCCCCATTGAATTGAAAATCGCAATTGCATGTTTTTTCAGACGATCCATCATGGAACTGCCAAACATGTAGAGGCAGAGGATACCGGCCAGAAGGGTGAGAGTTGAGGTAAGAACCTGACTCTGGGGAGGGGCTCCTTTTTCGCGTGCTTTTTCTAGCTTTTTACCGGTCGGTTGTTCGGTTTTAGAGTGTTTATCTACATCTTCAGCCAGAGGTCATCCCCCCTTTTTAGTCATCATCCAGAAAAGAGTGTCTATCTGACCCTTGAGTTGCCCAAAGGAGACCTCCAGAACATGGAAGAAAACAGTAATTGTCATCCCCAAGACGATAAGACCTATGCCGATATTAAGCGGCATGCTGATCATGAATATATTCATTTGCGGAAAGGCGCGCGCCATAACTCCCATGGCAACGCTGGTCAACAGCAAAGCCACCATAACCGGCGCCGCCAAACGGACTCCCAATACAAAAATATCAGCGGCACGCTTGGCCAGAAAAGTAATAATCTCACCGTTCAGATGCCAACCTCCGATAGGTATAATGGAAAAACTGTCTACAATTGCTTTGATAAAAAGATGATGAATATTCAGAGACAGGAATAGCAAGGTCGCCAATAAAGCCTGGACGACGGACATAATCTGAGTTTGCCCACCTCTTGTGGGGTCGATGATCTGAGAGATTGTGAAACCCATCTGCATACCGATTATCTGACCACTAAATTCAACCGCAGAAAAAATGATCTGAGAAATGAAGGCCATCGTCAGGCCGATCATTACCTCGCTTAAAGCCAGTAAGGCAAGGGTAAATATATCTGTTGGCATTTCAGCAGGCGGGACAATGGCCAAGGAGGGAAAACAGACCAGCGTAATCATGATTACCGTTACAACTTTAATTTTAACCTGCAGGGTTTGTCCACCAAAAATCGGCATGGCGGCGAATATTCCTGCCACCCTACTGAGTACAAGCATAAAGAGGATTACCTCTCTCGGA
>JBGSQR010000353.1:0-4889 GCA_041737975.1 Geobacterales bacterium
AAAGTAGGTGCTTCAAAGCAATGAACGCAGATACACGCAGAGAAATCAAAGGCTTGGAATAAAAATTAGATTAACCAAAAAGATGAGTCTGTTTTTATAAATAATGCTTGGTTTTCTCGGCGTTAATCGGCGTGTTCGGCGGTTAAACTGCCGTTTTAAGGATAATTTGTTTCAACAAAAGAAAACTACAGGACTACAGCGATAATTGCCCGAAGCGATTATCGCTGTTCCTTTTTGGTGGGGGCTTATGGAGCTACTGGGAATTGCCCTTGAGAGCAGGACTATTGGCAGCCTTGATATACGAGGTTAGATAAGACGGCAGGCGGATTCCGTTTTTAGCTATGAATGAACCGTCAGCAGGATCAACGGTTAGCTGCTCTAAAGCCGGTGAAACTGTAACAGGAAAATAGGTGATTGTATTTTTTGTCTGGACCGTCAGGGACGCATTGAAACTTCCGATTTCCGGGACCAGCTCCAGTACCCAGTTTTTTCCGTCATCAAGTATCAGATTCCTGAGCTTTACCGAGTTAAGAATGAAAACAGGGGTATCATCCGGATACTCCTGACATGGAACAATTATTTTCAAACTACTCAAACCGTCTGTTATCAGCAAATCAGGTTCCTGACTGATTTTAGCACCGACATCCAACCTGTACTGCCTGATAATCTCTTGCAGCCCGCCCTTGCCTGAACTTTCCAAAAAACGTTCCATAACACCTTTGAAAACCACATTCCGAGGTTTGATAGTTTCTCTTACCGGTGTCACAGTTGTTGGTGACTGAACAGCTGCATCCTGAGCGACTGTTTCCTGGCGTGCGCCGGAAAGTGAAACTGTTTCTGGTTGTGGTGTGTAAGAGCTTGATCTGGAAAAGGCAACCGGATCGGATCTCTGTGGTGCAGCCTGCTCCTGCGGAGCTGAATCAACCGTTTCCTTGTCTGCCGGGTATACGATCTCTATCGGTAACTGGGACTTTGCGCCATTGATGTCAGTCAATAGCGCATCTGCCGAAAAAATTCCCTTATGATAAGAACCCAATTGTTCAAACCGTATGTCAAGAAGTATTCCGGAACCGTTTACCGGCTGTTTTCTTGCTGCAGTGATCCTGACTATACCAGGTTGATCAGTGCTTGAAGCCAGAGAGAACCGCGCCAGCAGATGACCATGACTGACCCTTGGCGTTGCCAATGCACTTGTATCAAATGTCGTCGTCACAACAAGAGAAGTCATGTTGACCAGCTCAGAGCCGGTCAGCACATAACTTCCTCTGGAGTCACCAGTTAAAACCAGACTGCCGGCATAGGCGACATAGCAGGAAAGAATGATTGATAGTTTGATCAGCAGGATGCTTAATATCGCTTTTTGTCCGGGTTTAATCATCTCAACTCCAAAGTTTAAATCAAATCCTCAGTAGATTGATTTTTTACATACGAAAGCATTTTCAGCCACAAATATACCGGTAAAAGATACTGACCGATAAGTTCTATGCCAATGGTGATTTTATTAAGCCAAAGCCAGTCAAACGCTGTCAGCATGACATTGCCAACCCGGAACAAAATGTGACCGAGTATCAAGACTGCCATTCCAAAAACAAGTGAGATACTACGAAGAGAGATAGAAGCCCGTTTTTCAGAAACAAACAGGGCAAATAATACAACCAGATTGAATGTCTGAAAATACACCGCATGCTGGTAATCAATTTCCAGTCTGTAACCAAGCACACCGGCAAAAAATGCTGCGATCCAGCTATCCATTAATCGAATGTATGACGCGTTAACCAGCAGCCAGAAAGGAAATGCAATGGTTGCAAATGATAATGCATTTGCTAGTTGAATTAAACTGCCATTGCCAGTTCCAGTATTTCCGGAATATCTAGACCAGAAAAGACAAACAAAAACCACCAGCAAAAACATGACTATCTGACCAAGATAAACATGCAATGCTTCGAACATAACTGGGTGAAATCTGCCAACTATTGTAATAACCGCTATTCTGATGATATTTACGGAGAAAATAAGTGCAGATCCGGAGATAAAGCCAATAAAACGGCTCCGCCAGGAGGACGGCGTGGCGAGAACAAAAGCAAGCAACAATAAGGTAGCATTTAACGACGTGCATTCGCTGATGATACGAACCCGGAATCCGGAGAGCGCAATCAGGTCACCATTCAATACAGCTTCATAGCCGACAAGAGATATCAGGTCCCGGCTTAATCTGGCTGTCAGAAGATTGAAAGGCCGCAGATACACTTCCAGATACAGAGCAGACAGCAGAAAAATGATACAAACAAGAGCAAAACGAAACGGAAAACGATCCGTTACTAGCGATTTAAAATTGTTCTGTGAAATTAATGCACAGTCTATGGTTTTCATTCGATGAATATACATCAAGTTGGGCAAAGGTGTTGTTACGTCTGGGTAAAACTTTAGCTGGTAGCGGGTAGCGAGGAGCGAGTAACGATTAGGGGGTAGCGGTTAGCGGGGAGCATTCCCAAGCCGCGCCAGAATAGAAGTAATGTCTTCAACAAAGATATTGCCATACTCCGTACCAAGATAAACATTCTCGTTCCGCAGAGACATCCCCCATCCAGCTTCGCCAAGCAATGGCCGCATGACAATTGCCAGGCGCCTGAATTCAGATGATAACAAAAGAGTATCCAGGTTTTCCCTTTTCGGATCATTTAACACCAGCCAAAGGATTTCCAGCGCCCTGAATAATGGCGACCAGTTTATCCAGGCTGTGGGCACACCGTCAGGGCGCAGTAGCTTGTCAAGCATGCCTGGTTGAATCCAATACATTTTTTCACGATTTACGCTACGCATCTCTACAACACCGGAGCGAGACATTTCTACCAGGGCATTTTGAGTTGTACGGGGAAAATATCCGGTCTGGCGTGCAATGTCGGAGGGATGAATTTCTCCAGCCGAGCCGAGCAGGCAAAGCAATTCACAACGGGCATTGACACCAAGGAGCGCCCTGAGACGCAAGAGCAAAGAAGAGGTTCCCTGTTTTGGAAATGGCTTGGAATAGCCACGAAGTTTTATCGGCCCACGCAGCAGACCATGTTTCTTGAACTCGGGTGAGTAATCATTTAGTAGTGGCAGAGGGTTGCCGTCTTTCATATAAAAAAGCGGCTCTGGTGTGGCAAGGGTATGGGACTTTGAAAGGATCTTCCATTTAAGAGCATAGCTTGACTTTTTCCCCAGCAATTCCGCTACCGCGCTTAGCTGGGCTTTTCCCTGGAAATCATACTGTTTTTCCAGACTTTTAAGCCGCTGCACGTTCATAAATGCCCCGTTTACCATCAGCCAGTCCAGTATTTCATCGAACAAACGAGCATCATAGCGACAGATGGACAGGGAAAACAGTAACAGTGGCTCCGGATCTATCACGTGGCGATCTTCCTGTAAACTCTGCCCTGCTACACCAAGAGCCGACCACTGTTGCCAGAGAAATTCCAGTAGCTGTTTTTGAATCTGTTCTTTAAATTCTGTCAACGAGATTTTCACGGCCTAACTCCTTTAAAAACCACTTAAGCCCAGACATGAAACCTTCTGACGGGTCATGCGTACGCGACCAGCTGGCGGCATCCAAAAGTTCTTCATCAGACGGTTGAAGTTCGCGCAGATCTTCCGCATGGTAACTACCTGACTGATCTACTGCAGCATACAGCTTGAAGTGGATCTGATCGTAACGACTGATAAAGCCGACCGTAAGTCTTTCGCCGAATGCCTGCCAAACCAATCGATCATCAAACCCCTTCGGCAAGCCCATCCGGAACAACCCGCCGTCCCCGCTGCTCGGACCATTGTTGAGCCAGTCCTGTGGCAAGCCGAGGTCAACAGCAACTTCCCGGGCAGCCTTGACAAGCGCTTGTGGCAGAGGAGACGGATCAAGCAGATCTCCATCCTCACCCATCAAAGCCACTACGTCAACATCCTTGGTTACTCTATCGAGCAGCCCTGTAGCTATAAGCGCGGAACCACCGCATACAACTATATTGAATCGTGGCGCACCAGCCATAACTAGCCGGCCATTCAATAGCTGTAGAGCTTGTTTGAATTTTTCATATTGAGTTGTCATTGCTACTCCTATTACGCATTATGCGCACTATAAATATCATTATAGTATTTTGCAATAAAAATTTTGTAGATGAAACGCAAGTTTGTCAAACCTGATTTACGTCTTGGAAACACTTTAGCGGGTAGCGGGTAGCGAATATGGGGTCGCGGTTAGATATTATTACATCTTTGCCCCGGTACTCAACAACTAAACTCTAAACTCTACCCGCTATACGTTACCCCTAAAAAGTTTTAAAAACGTAACCAAACCCGAACATGGCTGTTATGAAGATTTGATATGATGCTGACGGATCAGCTCATAACAACTATTGTCAAGGAGCAAAAATGGATACCACAATCATCAGCATGGACAGGGAAAACGGGATTGATTTCATGTCGGACCAGATGTGGCAATGCTCCAACAAGGATATAGTTGCTCTGGTTTGTGCCGATGACCAGATTATCTTTATACCCATGAGCCCCGGAGGACGTATGACACTGTACAACAGAATGGAAGAGATTGATGTGGAGAGCTTTTCTGAATGGGAATTTGAGATGTCGGATTATGAGGCAGAATGTGAGGAGTGGGAGTGGAATTGAGCTTTAGCGATTAGCGGATAGCGGTTAGACAAGTAGAATTATAAATCTTTACCACTACACGCTATACGCTGATCGCTACCCGCTATAAGCAAAAAGTTTTAAAAACGTAACACAACCTTAGCAAAGCTGTAATGGAATACTGTTATGATAATCCTGAAAAAAAATTATCAAGCAAAGCGCTGAAAACATATTTTCATGTCTGACAAAGCCAAACCCGTTGCAAGGCGGGG
>JBGSQR010000358.1:0-2213 GCA_041737975.1 Geobacterales bacterium
GCATCTGCTGTTATGGGGTTGCGGTCTTTGGGAGTTGCAGGCTTTAATGTTACTATTCCTCATAAAAGCTCAATTATTCCATTATTGGATGGTCTGGATGTAAGCGCCCAATCTGCATGTGCCGTAAATACAGTTAAAAACGCAGACGGAAAGCTGATCGGATACAATACGGATGGTGACGGATTGGTCAAGTCATTGGCAGAGGATCTGAACTTTTTACCAGGTGATGGTGATATTGTGGTCATCGGAGCAGGAGGAGCGGCACGAGGAGCGGTTGCATCATTATGTCGTGCTGGTGCTGGACGAATAATTGTATATAACCGGACTCCCGCCAGAGCACTTGAACTGGTTGAATCTATTCGTTTAGGACACACTGATACAGAAATATTGATGGCTGCTGATTCATTTGAACTGAAATCTTGTATGAGAAAGGCTTCACTGCTGATTAATACAACTTCAGTCGGGATGAATCAGGATATGCTACCATTTGTGGATCTTGCTGATTTATCGAACAATGCTAAAATCTACGATATGGTATATGTTCCTTCTGTTACTCCACTTTTGCAACAGGCGCGTGAAATTGGTTTTAGGTCTGCAAACGGGCTTGGCATGTTGGTCGGGCAGGGGGAGTTGGCTTTTCAGATATGGACAGGAATTTTACCCCCCTCAGGACTAATGAAGAGTAATCTTGTAAATATTTGTGCATCTTAACAACAACTTGACATACGGCGCTAATCCGCATAGTATCCGTTTCAACAGGCTTTTGAGGGGGAAACATGCAGTCAAGTAGACTGGGAGATATCCTGGTTAAAAATAACTTGGTAACCAAGGAACAACTTGCCAAGGCGATTGAGGAACAAAAACTTTCCGGCGGACAACTCCGTCTGGGAACAATCCTGGTTAAGCATAATGTTTTAAAAGAACACGATCTCACCTCTTTTCTCTCCAAGCAGTATGGCGTTCCGATAGTAAACCTTTCTGAATTTGATATTGATCCTGCTATTGCAAAAATAATCCAGGCTGAGGTTGTCCAGAAATATCAGTTGCTGCCAATCAAACGTGCCGGCGCAACTCTTATAGTTGCCGTGAGTGACCCATCGAACCTTTTTGCTATTGAAGATATTAAGTTTATGACAGGCTACAACGTGGAAATGGTTGTGGCATCAGAAAGCGATATCAAGGCTGCAATTGATAAAAATTATGATCAGTCGGCCTCTTTGGCTGATGTTATGGGCGACATTGATCTGGAAGACCTTGAAGTCGTTGATGATCATGACGATGTTGATATTAGTTCAATAGAGCGTGCTACTGAGGATGCACCAGTTGTCAGGATGGTGAATGCAATCCTTCAGGATGCGATAAGAAAAAAAGCAAGTGATATTCACATAGAACCGTATGAAAAAATGTTCCGGGTTCGATATCGAATAGACGGCGTTTTGTATGAAACCATGAAACCGCCGCTTAAACTGAAAAATGCAATTACTTCGCGCATCAAGATTATGGCGGAACTTGATATTGCTGAACGTCGACTTCCACAGGATGGTCGCATCAAGATCAAACTTGGTGGTGGACGTGACATGGACTTCCGTGTTTCGGTTCTGCCAACACTGTTTGGCGAAAAAGTTTGTATGCGCCTCCTTGATAAAAGCAGTCTCCAGACTGATTTGACTAAGTTGGGTTATGAGCCCGAAGCCCTTTCTCATTTTATGCGAGAGATACATAAGCCTTTCGGAATGGTTTTGGTAACAGGCCCTACCGGTAGCGGAAAAACGGTTTCGCTTTATTCAGCACTGTCTGAGTTGAATAAGGTTTCGGAAAATATCTCTACTGCAGAGGATCCGGTTGAATTCAACTTTGCCGGTATTAACCAGGTTCAGATGCATGAAGATATTGGACTGAATTTTGCGGCTGCCCTGCGTTCTTTTTTACGCCAAGACCCTGACATAATTATGATAGGTGAGATTCGAGACTTTGAAACGGCCGAGATCGCTGTAAAAGCTGCTTTGACTGGGCATCTTGTGCTTTCCACACTGCACACAAATGATGCCCCGGCAACAATTAACAGATTGCTGAATATGGGAATTGAGCCTTTTCTTGTTGCATCTGCTGTAAACCTGATTACCGCACAGCGCCTAGCTCGCAGGGTTTGTGTAGAATGTAAGGAGCCGGAAGACATTCCAGTGCAGGCTCTTATTGATGCAGGTGTTTCTCCT
>JBGSQR010000458.1:0-3367 GCA_041737975.1 Geobacterales bacterium
GCTGAACAGACTCCATCGAAGTAATGTCAATGTCACCCACATCAACTCCACGCGCTCCATCACCCAGCAGTGGCAGCAAGTCCCTGCCAAGCATGCCGTTTGCTCCGACAACAAGAATCATGGCTGCTCTCCGTATTGTCCTGCATAATATTCCAGATAAGCCCCGGAAGTAACTTCAGATACCCATTCCTGATTTGCCAGATACCAGTCAATGGTTTCAGCAATACCTTTTTCAAAAGTATATTCGGGCTCCCAACCAAGTTTTTCCTTCAATTGGGTGGCATCAATTGCATAACGCCTATCGTGACCTGGGCGATCCTTGACAAAGGTAATCAATTGGCGATTTTCTCCTGCTTTACGCAACAACCTTTCATCAAGCAGATCACAAACCAGATGAACTATATCAATGTTTTTCCATTCGTTATTACCACCGATATTATAGACGGAACCTGGAGCTGCAGTTTTTAAAATCACTTCAACTGCAGTTGCATGATCTTTTACATGCAACCAGTCACGCACATTACAGCCATCCCCATAGACCGGCAAAGGTTTTTTGTTGATAATATTATGAATTAACAAAGGAATCAGCTTTTCCGGAAAGTGGTAAGGACCATAATTATTGGAACAACGAGTGTTCAATGTCGGCATGCCGTAAGTTTCATTGTAAGCCCGTACCAGCATATCCGCACCAGCCTTGCTGGCTGAATATGGCGAGTTGGGAGATAAGGGCGTTTGCTCTGTAAAAAAACCGGTATCGCCAAGGCTGCCATAAACTTCATCCGTTGAAATCTGAAAAAACCTGAAATCATCTACTACTCCAGACTGCCAGTGTTTGCGACTCTCCTCCAGCAAGGTCTGAGTACCAAGGACGTTTGTTTTAACAAATATTTCCGGTCCTGTAATAGAACGATCCACATGGGATTCGGCAGCAAAATGAACTACGGCATCAATCTTCTGCACAGCCAGTATATTGGCCACCAGCAAACCATCACAGATATCACCTTTTACAAAACCATATCCCGGATAATGTTCAATTGCCTTGAGATTATTGGGATTACCGGCATATGTTAATGCGTCAAGGTTTGTAATCCTGCAATTTGGATTATTTGCAATAAAAGAATGTATGAAGTTTGAACCGATAAAACCGGCACCACCAGTAACCAGTATCGACTTGGGAGAAAAAACCACAGAGCTACCTTCCTTTCAGAGTTATTGGCTGATATGATAACGTTTCTTTTTAGCATATTTTATGCTAGGGTGTGAAAATATTTACGTGGTAATTAAAATATATGAAGGGAGGAAAAAATGGAAAATCAGAAAAAATGTACTTGCGGCGCAGAACATCAGGGCCATATGTGTATGCTCAAAAGCAATGGAAAACTGGATGAAATCGCGCACGTAACATCTGCTCCGGAATTCTACTGTTTTACTTGCGGCAGCGAAGCCAATTGCGCAGAGAATCTCTGTGTGCCGACAAAAATAGAAAAATAGTACTGATTCAATTATTTTCTCAACATATGCAAACATTGACAGGGTAAGCGCTTCAAATACAAGCACTTACCCTGTCTCTATTTCAACCAATGACATTCATGCCATCATCTTAAAACTCTGCATCCCTTGATTCTTCAAGCAATGCCAGTAACTCCACCACCTGAACATCGCTGATATCAAGAATTTCTGCTTCATCCGTATCTATCAGATCAAGCTCTGGTTCATTTTTAAGTCCAAGTCCGATCTTGTGGCAGGACATATTTACAAATCTGACTATGGCCAGCATTTTGTTGACTGCGTCCCATTTTTCAGAATGATGATATTTGATGGCATCACAGTACATAACCGGAAAATTCCAGTGTTGAACCAGCCTTACACCCTGCTCCACATGCATTACTGCAAAAATCTCCATAATCAGTTCATCATCAAAGTTTGAACTGATTACCCCGGCATTTACCAATCTCTCAACCGCCTTGAGCAGATACAGCTTGCCAACGTCATGCAATAGGGCCGCCAGATAGCTTTCATCTGCCGCTCCGCGCATACCGCAATTTTGAGCAAGCCAACGAGCGCCAATGGCACTGCCGTGGCTGTGTTGCCAGAGTGTTTTCATATAGCGATCAAGCACCGGATTTGCTGATGCATGGGCAGACGCCTGTGATGCGGCAATGGCAATATTAATTACCTGTTGAGCCCCAAGCCTAATAACAACTTCTTTCAAAGTCGCAACCTTGGTACGCCCCATGTACATGGGAGAGTTGGCCATTTTCAGCATCTGACTGGCAAGAGCCTGATCCTCATTGGCAACCATGGCAACTTCATCAACAGTAAAATCATAATTAGAAAGCATCTGTTGAAGCTTGAGAGCCACTGGATGAAATATAGGAAGTTCAATCGGTTGGGAAGCAAGTAATTTTCTGACTGTTTCAGGTATGGTTACAGAAATCATGTGGTTCCCCTTCTTACAAAATTATGGATGTGGACAAAGTAAACGATTATACTGATTCAGTATTCCTTCAAGCCTAGACGGCCTTCAAAATCATCAATAAACTGCCTGGCCGAGCGTCCACTCCTTCTTGCAGTAAACAAACTCCATTTCAAGGCCTTATCACATAATTCTTCATCAGTTACAGGAAGCTTGCGAAGTCCTGCATATTTTCTAATTACAGCCAGATATTCATCCTGATCGAAACTGTAGAACCCAAGTGAAAGTCCAAATCTGTCTGAAAGAGCCAACTTATCTCCAATTGCTTCTTCTGGATGTATTTCACTATCTCCACGTGTATCACGAACCTGCTCCGGCATCAAGTGACGACGGTTCGATGTGGCGTAGATAAGAACATTAGATGGGCGTTCTTCAATATCCCCATCCAGCAGAGTTTTCAAGGCTCGGAAGTCGCCCTCTCCTTCGTCAAAGGAAAGGTCATCACAGAAAAGAATAAAATAGCACGGAGCATCCCGTAACATTGCAATGATTTGAGGAAGAGAGAGAAGGTCCCATCTCTTGAGCTCAACAATACGAAGCCCACGGGATGAAAATGGCTTTAACAGGCCTTTGACCAATGATGATTTACCGCAACCCCGCTCCCCCCATAAGAGAACGTTGTTTGCAGGCAAACCGGATACAAATTGCGCGGTGTTCCTTTCGACATCCTCACGTATGTCGTCAATCCCTACCAACTCATTTAAATCAAAAAGGTGCGGATGAGCCACCGGAACCAACTTCCCGACCGTCCCTATTTTTTCCCAGCGAAAGGCAAGAAACCGTTCAAAATCTGGCGGTGTAGACATATCTGGTGCTAGGTGTTCTACAAGTCTTCCAAGCTTTTCAAGCAATAGGTCCATTTTATGATCAGAAATATTAATCATTAACTAT
>JBGSQR010000310.1:0-2384 GCA_041737975.1 Geobacterales bacterium
AAAGAAATTTCACTTCTGTGTTTAATTCTGTTATCTTTTTAAATCAAGAAATTACCGCTAGAATTCCGGAGAATCAATGCATCACGGTGGGATCTACGCTGAGGAAATAACCGGCAAGGCTTATGACAACCGGTTATTATCCCGCTTCGCTAAATATGTAAAACCATACAGCGCCTCGATCATCGCCGTCTTGCTGATCCTGCCTCTGGTTGCCGCCTGTCGCCTGGCTCAACCATGGGTTATCAAGCTGGCCATCGATGATCACATCATGCCGGGCAAACTGGACGGACTTGAAACAATCGCTTTAATGTTTATCGGTATTCTGCTGGTTGAATCACTGCTGTCATTCGCCGAGGTATTCCTGCTACAGTCCGTTGGTCAGCGGGTCATGGCAGACATGAGAACCGAACTGTACCGTCATGTCATGCAGTTACCGACCACATGGTTCGACCGCACCCCGGTTGGCAGTGTTGTCACGCGCCTGACCAGTGACATTGAGGTCCTGGGCGAAATGTTTGCCTCCGGCATCATCACCATTGTTGGCGACATTATGTTACTGATCGGCATAGTAACTGTCATGCTCTGGATGAATACCAAGCTGTCTCTGGTCACCTTTACCGTACTACCGATACTTTTTTACCTGGCCTGGCTATTCCGCAGCAAAATGCGGCAATCGTTTCGCGAAGTAAGGTCAAGACTGGGCAAGCTGAATGGTTTTCTGGTGGAATGCATCAATGGCATTCCGATTATCCAGGCCTTCAATCGCCAACGGGATGAGCAAAAAAGATTTACGGCACTGAATGCATCCTACCGCGATGCCAATATGCCGGTTATCTTTTGGGATGCCTCGCTGTATGCCATCGTCGAAGCGCTCTCGTCCATAGCCGTGGCACTGGTAATCTGGTACGGTGGCGGCGAAATCCTGCGTGGAGCCCTGACATTTGGTATTCTGGTCGCCTTTATCCAGTATATCGAGAAATTTTTCACGCCGATCAGGGATCTATCTGCCAAATACTCCGTCATGCAGGGCGCAATGGCTGCACTGGAACGTATTTTTGCCTTGCTGGACACGGAAAAGGCCGTAAATAATGGGACTGGGGATCCGGGACCCGTAAAGGCTTTTTCTAGTCCCGAACCCCCATTAATTGAACTACGCAACATAACCTTTGCCTACCGTGAAGGGGAAAATGCGCTAGAACAGTTCAGCCTTTCATTGCAGCGCGGAGAAAGAGTAGCGCTGGTTGGAGAAAGCGGCGGCGGCAAAACCACCATTACACGTCTGCTGACCAGGCTGTATGAGATCGACAAAGGGAGCATACTTGTCGAAGGAGCTGATATCCGTAACATGCCGGTTGACGTTCTGCGACGTCGGGTCGGCATTGTTCTACAGGATCCCTGTCTGTTTGCCGGAACAATTGAATTCAACATCTGTCTGGGTGATGAGCAGGCTCGCCAGCGCATCCACCAGGCGGCAGCCATGGTCGGTGCCGACCACTTTATCGAACGACTGCCGCTCCAGTATCAGGAGGTTGTCAGCGAGCGGGGCAATAACTTTTCCGTCGGTGAAAAACAGCTGATTTCCTTTGCACGTGCGGTCGCATTCAACCCTGAGATACTGGTGCTGGATGAGGCGACGGCCAGCGTTGACTCCGCCTCGGAACAGATGATACAAAACGGACTAAAAGGACTGATGGAAGGTCGCACTTCACTGATCATCGCCCACAGGCTATCCACCATTCAGGACGCCGACCGCATCGTTGTTGTCCATCGCGGACGCAAGATGGAAGAGGGAACACACCAGCAGCTTATGCTGGAAAAAGGCATTTATTTCCGTCTTCATCAGTTACAATTCAACGAGACCTGACATTCGCACACAGAGGAACAGATCATGATTACAATGCAGGAAATGAAAGAGCATTACCGTTTTACAGATGAAGATGCAGAACTGCTGATGTCGCTGCAGACACTGGCAGAACAGAACAAGGACAAATTTTCAGCTATTTTCTATGATTATCTGTATGGAATACCGGAAACAGCTACCATCCTTAACAACTGCAACCGGGTACACCTGCGGGCAATGCACAACAACTGGTTCATGTCGCTTTTTGCCGGCACATATGACAATCATTACCTGAACCATTTGACCCGCATTGGCCACGCCCATGTCAGGGTCGGCCTGAAAGTACACTTTGTCAATGCGGCCATGAATCAGATCCGCCACTACCTGCTCAACCTGATCGACGACAATTACTCCGACCGTGAAAGACGCCGTATCTTAAGGGAAGCCTGCGAAAAAATGCTCGATATGCATCTCGATGTAATGAGCACTTCATATCGCGAAGAAGAGATGAAAAAGGTCTTTGTCTCCAAAAAAATCGAATCAG
>JBGSQR010000488.1:0-6779 GCA_041737975.1 Geobacterales bacterium
TCACCCTCATTGAGTACTTCGGTAACTGTCTTGACGCGCTTGGTGTCCAGTTCGGAAATGTGTACCAGACCGTCAGTTCCAGGCATAATTTCCACAAATGCACCGAAATCCATGATCTTTTTGACTATACCCATGTATAGACGGCCTTCTTCAGCATCATCTGTCAAGCCACGAATCATCTGGATAGCAAGATCACAGGCTTCTTTACTTGTACTGGCAATATTGATACGGCCAGTATCATCAATATCAACTGTAACGCCGGTAGTTTCGGTGATATTACGGATATTCTTACCACCGGTACCGATTACGTCGCGAATTTTGTCTGTTTTTACGTAAATGGTAGTAATTCTAGGTGCGAACGGAGACATCTCCTCACGAGCTGCAGAGAGAGTTTCCGCCATTTTACCAAGAATATGCAGACGACCATCACGAGCCTGATTAAGAGCTTTTTCCATGATCTCTTTTGTGACGCCACCGATTTTGATATCCATCTGCAGTGCAGTAACACCTTCTGCTGTACCGGCTACTTTGAAGTCCATATCACCAAGATGATCTTCATCACCAAGAATATCGGAAAGGATGGCAACTTTATCGCCTTCCTTAATCAGGCCCATGGCAATACCTGCCACCGGGGCAGTGATCGGAACGCCAGCGTCCATAAGGGACATACAACCGCCACAGACTGAAGCCATTGATGATGAACCGTTACTTTCCAATGTTTCTGAAACAATCCTGATTGTGTACGGGAAGTCATCATGCTTTGGAAGAACAGCCGAAAGTGCACGTTCGGCCAGCATACCGTGGCCGATTTCACGACGACCTGGTCCAAGGCGGAAACTTGTCTCACCAACCGAAAACGGAGGGAAGTTATAATGCAGCAGGAAACGTTTGCGTGACTCGCCATAGAGTGAATCAATACGCTGTTCATCGCTGGATGTACCAAGTGTGGCAGCTACCAGAGCCTGTGTTTCGCCACGGGTAAACAGAGCAGAACCGTGGGCGCGCGGCAGCAAACCGGCTTCAGTTGTTACGGGACGAATAGTTACTGTATCGCGACCATCAATACGAATACCGGTATCGAGAACATCGGCACGTACACGCTCATATTCAAAATCACCCAGGAATGCCTTGATCTGCTTTCCTTTGCCTTCAAATTCTTCTTTGAGAGCCTCAAGTGTTTCTGCTTTGATTAGTTCAATCTGCTTGTGGCGTTCCTGCTTGGTTTTGATTTTAACGGCTTCACCAATACGGTCATAGGCCAGCTCACGAACTCTGGCGAGCAACACTTCATCTACGACGGGCGCTACAACTTCACGCTTGGCAACACCGGCTTTTTTCTGAAGTTCTTCCTGAATTTCAATCAGCGGCAGAATTGCTTCTTTGGCAAAGAAAACAGCTTCCAGCATATCGGCTTCAGAAACGAACTTTGCTTCGCCTTCAACCATGATTACGGCATCGCGGCTTGCAGCAACAACTATTTCCATGTCGCTTTTTTCAATTTCTTCAGCAGTTGGATTGCAAATCAACTTGCCATCAACGCGACCGATCTTTACACCGGCAATCGGTCCAAAAAACGGAATATCAGAAACCATCAGGGCAGCAGAAGCGCCCAGCATTGAGAGAATCGCCGGATCATTATCCCTGTCTGCAGAAACAACCGTAGCAATAATCTGTGTATCGTTCAAGAAGCTCTCAGGAAAAAGAGGTCGAATAGGGCGATCGATTAAACGGCATGTGAGTGTTTCAGCATCCGATGGGCGCGCTTCACGCTTGAAGAAGCCACCTGGAATCTTTCCGCCTGCGTATGCCTTCTCTGTATAATTTACTGTCAGAGGAAAAAAGTCCTGTCCCTCTTTTGCTTCTTTCTGTGCAACTGCTGTTACCAGCACCATAGTATCGCCTGAACGAACTACGACGGCACCGCTGGCCTGTTTGGCCATCTTGCCTGTGGAAATGCTGACGGTTCTTCCGCCAAACTCAACCTGTACTATCTGTTCCATACTGAATCTCCTGTCTTCTTGGTTGCGCTGGGGCCGTCGCCACAACCTCCCTGACAAAATCCATAATTAAAAACATGGACTCTTTTTACAGGGGGGCTCTACCCACGTCCCCAACAAAAATAAAAAGGGCTGAATAGCCCTCTTCTCATGCACCAGCAACAAAAATAAAAAAGGCAATATACCCGGTTAAACAGGTATACTGCCCTCCATTATCTACGTATGCCGAGTCGCTCAATTACCGTTTTGTACCTGTCCAGCTCTTTGCCTTTAAGGTAATCAAGAAGGCGCCGCCTCTGGCCGACGAGCTTCAAAAGCCCTCTACGACTGTGGTGGTCTTTTTTGTGAATCTTGAAGTGCTCGGTCAAATAGGTAATCCTCTCGGTGAGAATTGCGATCTGCACCTCTGGAGAACCTGTGTCGCTTTCATGTTTTTTGAACGAATTGATTATTTCCTGTTTTTTGTCGGTTGCCAGCACTGCTAACACCCCCTTTCAATATTGCTTATATGTATATGAATAAGCATTGTTTCCGATATATCGCAAGCTGTTATTAATACCACACACAAATTGCCGTGTAAAGTACTAAACTGCTAAAAAAACACGCTTCAGTTTAATCAACGTACTACCATCTTCCAAGGGCGATAGCTGGCCAATTCCCACAAGAGAACCATCTCTGGACAATCGTGCCAGAACAGGCACCTGACAGACAATCTGCTCTGGACAATATGTATCACACCAGTCAGGTGATTTGCCGAATCCGATCTTATCCATTCCGGATTCTGTCAATGGGATATCAAACAGATGAGCAAGCGCCTGAAATGGTGTCATACAAGCAGACTTTTGAAGACCCTGTTGAGTCAAAGTTTGCAAAGTTTCCAGACTAATTGCAGAACATATTTCAAAAGGACCGCTTTCCGTTCTGCGCAATTCCTGCAGCACCGCACCGCACCCGATAGCCTTTCCCATGTCGTCCGCAAGAGACCTCACATAGGTACCACGTGAACAGTTCACACTTATATTTACATACGGCAGCTCAAAACCGGTTATTTCAATGGAACGGATCTCCACATGCCTTGACTTCCGTTCTACTTCCTGCCCCTGACGAGCCATCTTATATAAAGGTTGTCCGTCAATTTTTATCGCTGAAAACATCGGTGGGACTTGTTCAATTTTACCAATAAACTGTGGCAGTAACTGGGCAAAACGTTTTTCATCAATGGAAGAATAATCAGCGGTAGAAAGGATTTTACCAGTAATATCGAGAGTATCTGTTGTGACTCCAAGTTTCAGTTTAGCTTCATAACATTTGACACCCTCATCAAGAAAGGGAATAGCTTTTGTTCCTTCATTTACAGCTACAGGCAACACACCTGTTGCAAATGGGTCAAGCGTTCCGGTATGACCAACTTTTCTGGTACCCAGTATTCTGCGGACCCGGCTGACCACATCATGGGATGTAATTCCGGCCGGCTTATCAATTACAAAAAAGCCATTGATCAAAATGCTGACCTGACTACATCATATATTCTGGACTTTACCTCAGCAAGAGTACCGGTGAGTGTGCATCCTGCAGCGTTATGGTGTCCACCGCCACCGTATGCCGCAGCGAATCCTGACACATTTACTTTTCCTTTGGACCGGAATCCGACTTTGACTTTTGTATCATCTACCTGTCGGAAGAAGATAGCCACCTCAACACCACTGATTGATCGTGGGTAATTTACAAAACCATCTGTTAGTTCAGCATCAGTAGCTGTCTCTTCATACATATCCAGAGTTACAGAAATAGAAGCGGCTTTACCATCACATATAACTTCAAGCGTATTCAAAGCTTTAGTCAAGAGCTCAAGCCTTTTTTGCGGCTGATTTTCATAGAGTTTTTCAGCAACGTCCCACGCATTTACGCCGCATTCAATCATCTCTCCAGCCACAGAAAAAGCTTCTCTATTGGCATTCGAATAGTGAAAAGACCCAGTATCGGTAATGATTGCCACGTAAAGACAAAGTGCCGTTTCCAGGTCAAAATTGTACCCAAAACATGAAGCAATGCGATGAACTAGAACTCCGGTAGCAGCTGCTTTAGAGTCAATCAAATTATAGGCGCCGAAATTATCACAGGCAAGGTGATGATCCAGATTTACTATCTTGCCGATGCGTTTGAAATTGCAAAACTGGGAACCGGCACGCTTGAATTCACCGATATCAAGCACAAAGGCCATATCAAAATCGCGGTCAGGTATCTGTTTGCAAACAGTATCGGCACCAGGCAGGAATGCATATAAATCAGGAATCTGATCGCAAAAATGGACAGTGACGTCTTTACCTATTTTACGCAGAAATGAAGCCATGGCCAGTGTCGAGCCAACAGCATCACCATCAGGACTTTCGTGGGAAGTTAGGAGAAATGATTGATTATCGAGGATCTCATTTGCTATTTTCTGAATTATTTCCGTCATGCTCTGTTCCAATCTCCCTGAGGATAGAGTCAATACGGTTTCCGTATTCCTGAGAATGGTCATATTTGAAAATAAGTTCAGGAATATGACGGATGGTCAGGACGCGACCCAGTTCTTTGCGGATAAAACCTTTGGCGCTATTCAGTCCAGCTTCCGTATTCTTTTTTACAGCTTCGTCACCGATTACGGTAAAATAAATTCTGGCGAGACTCAGATCCTCAATTACATCAACGGCAATGATTGTTACAAAGCCAATTCGTGGATCATTAAGCCCGCGAGACAAAAGGGCTGATACTGTTTCATGAATGGTTTCTGCTAATTTTTCTGATCTTTTACTCATATATCCTCGGTACGCGATACGCGGTACGCGGTACGCGGGACCAGGAAAAGTTTTACTAGTCCCTGATCCCGAGTCCCGGTTTTTACAGTTTTGTAGCTATCTTCTCAATTTCGAAGGCTTCGATGAAGTCTCCAATTTTTACATCATTATAGTTTTCAAGTCCGATACCACATTCATAACCGGTGGCAACTTCCTTAACATCGTCCTTGATACGACGAAGCGACGAAAGCTTGCCGGTATAGACAACAATACTATCACGCACAAGTCTAACCTGTGCATTACGCAACATCTTGCCGTCCTGAATATAACAACCGGCCACATTGCCGACCTTAGGAACTGAAAATACCTCTCGAATTTCTGCACGGCCGAGATATTTTTCTTTCAGTGTCGGATCCAGCAAACCTTCCATAGCCTTTTTAACATCCTCTACAGCGTCATAAATGATGCTGTAGAGGCGTATATCAACACCCTCTTTTTCAGCCAGTGCTTGTGCCTTTACTTCAGGGCGAACACTGAAACCGATGATAATGGTATTGGAGGCCGCTGCCAAGTTGACGTCGGTTTCCGTAATGGCGCCAACACCGGAGTGAATAACGTTGAGGCGTACTGCATCTGTAGAAAGCTTCCGTAGAGTTTCGCTTACAGCCTCAACAGACCCCTGTACGTCACCTTTGACGATAACGTTAAGATCCTTGACCTCGCCACTCTGAATCTGTTTATACAGGTCTTCCAGGGTGATTTTGGAATGCTTGGCCAACTCGACTTCACGATATTTGATCTGTCGCAAAGTAGCAATTTCCTTAGCCTGTTTTTCATCCTTCATGGCAACGAAGATATCACCGGCATCAGGCACACCTGACAAACCGATAACCTCAACCGGCATGGAAGGACCGGCCTCAATAACCCTTTCACCTCGGTCATTCTGCATTGCCCTAACGCGACCGGAGTGGATGCCGACAACACAGTAATCGCCATTTTTCAGTGTACCTTCCTGAACAAGTACAGTTGCAACAGGACCACGTCCCTTATCAAGCTTGGCTTCGACAATCGTACCTTTAGCCTGCTTGTCCGGATTAGCTTTCAGTTCCATAACATCGGCCTGGAGCAGAATCATTTCCAGCAGCCCTTCAAGATTAAGACGTTTCTTTGCGGAAACCTCTACGATAGTTGTATCTCCACCCCAATCGGATGAAACCAGACCAAATTCCATCAACTCCTGCTTGACGCGTTCCGGCTTGGAATCAGGCTTATCAATCTTGTTTATTGCAATTATGATCGGTACACCGGCAGCCTTGGAATGGTTGATAGCTTCACGTGTCTGCGGCATAACGCCGTCATCGGCAGCAACCACCAGAACTACAATGTCAGTAACCTTGGCACCGCGAGCACGCATGGCTGTAAAGGCTTCGTGGCCTGGTGTATCAAGGAAAGTAATTTTACGGCCACCCAACTCAACATCATAGGCACCGATATGCTGAGTAATACCACCAGCTTCGCCGGCAATGACGTTTGCTTCGCGGATAGCATCAAGCAGGGATGTCTTGCCGTGGTCAACGTGACCCATGATCGTTACAACTGGTGGGCGTTTTTCAAGGGTTTCAGGTGCGTCAGGAACTGTATCATGAATTTCATCCAGATCCACCGCTACATTTTCGATTTCGTACCCATACTCAGACGACAGAATTGCAGCCGTATCAAAATCAAGCGGATGGTTGATTGTTACCATCATGCCCATTTTCATCAGCGACTTGATCAGATCTGTAGCCTTGATACCCATACGTTTGGCAAGCTCACCGACACTGATAGTTTCAGTAATTCTGATAATTCGCTTGATCGCCTTTGGAACTGTAATTTCAGTCCGTTTGGTTTCAACCGGGCGCTCTTTGCCTTTTTTACGGGAACCTTTATAAACCGGATCAAAAATCCGTTCACGTTTTTCAAGAATTTCATGTTTTTTAGGCAACTCTTTTTTCTTTCCAGCAGA
>JBGSQR010000506.1:0-4480 GCA_041737975.1 Geobacterales bacterium
AATTCAGTACTACGTCTGGAAAGCATTATGGGAATAGTGCCGAACAAGGAAATCAGAACAGCTGCAAGTGGCATGAAAGATTCAGTATATGTCATCGTATCGGTAAATACTCCATAGCAATTTGCTCTTAATCAATAGTCAGCAACACAAAAATCAGAAAAACTTTATCATTTCGAGGTTTATAATTTTAGCTATCTGTCCCGTACCAAGACCAATAACAATCAGGGCTATTGCCGATACAACCAGTGGCACCAACATCATCATCGGCGCTTCTCTGACTGTTGTGAAAATCCTGTATTCAGCTTCAAGCTTTTTATTATTCAAATCACGGATATAGGCAAACTCAATAATGCGAAAAAAAAGAACTAGATTCACAATACTGCTGAAAAGTAACGCAACTACGAATTCCCAGTGACCAGCTTCTATGGCACCCAGAAGCAGATACCATTTACTAAAAAAGCCACAGGTGGGTGGAATACCGATAATAGAAAATGCACCCAGCATGAATGCCGCCATGGTAACAGGCATTTTGCGGCACAGGCCGAGCAGACTGTCAAAGGATAGGTTTTCGGTACGGCTTTCTATGGCTGCGGCAGCAAGGAACAGGCAAAGCGTCATCACCGAGTCATTGAGTATATGCAGGACTGCACCTGTCATTCCATGAAGATTTGCCAGCCAGACGCCACCAACCATGTAACCAACTTCAGCAATAATGATATAGGTGAGCATCCTGCGCAGATCACGTTGTCCCAGCGCCAGTGATGACGAGCAGACTATGCCGATGGCAGCAGCCCAGACAAAACCTGACTGCACCGCTGGATGGGTAAAAAAAACATACTCCGGAGTAAATAGATTCAAAATTACCCGGATCATGAGGTAAATGGTAACTTTGGTCATTAACGGCGCAATCATTAATACTGCAGAGACAGGAGCAAAACTATAGGCATTTGGCAGCCAGCCATGCAATGGAAATAAAGCCATTTTAAGACACAGTCCGACCAGAACAAATGCAAATGCAGTGGCTAAAGCAGGCCCATGATTCAATGTGCCCACAATATTGGCAATATCTGCCATGTTTAGAGAGCCGGTAAGTATATAAAGATAACCAACCCCCAGCAGATAGAAACATGCTCCTATCGAGCCCACAATAATATAATTAAAGCTGGCCAGCGGAGCACGTCCTTTGCCCATTGCGATCAATCCATAGGTTGTAATCGATGTGATTTCCAGCAAGACATACAGGTTAAATGCGTCAGCAGTCAGAACCAAACCCATCAAGCCTGCTATCTGGATCAGGTAAAGAGTAAAAAAGAGATGTTCCCTGCCTGGAAATTCACGTTCCGCCCAAGCAATAGCAGAAAAAGTTGCGATAAGTGAAACAGCGGAAATCACCACCAGCATCATAGCACTCAGTGGATCTACCAGCAGTTCTATACCGTAAGGTGGGGACCAGTTGCCAACGGTGTAAGAATATGCACCCTCATTCAAAACCCGCATCAGCACAATAATGGAGCCAACGGTTGAAAATATTAGCGGACCTATTGTCAGCGGATAGACCCAGGTTCGGGACAACCTGCCCAGCAGGTTCAAAGCAAAAGCTGAGAGAAGCGGTGCAGCCAAAACGTATAAATGTAGATTTGTGAAAGAGGTCATTTGTTGAGCTTCTCCAGAATCTCATCCTCTTCAAGTGTTCCGTATTCTCGGAAGATACGGATTATTACCGCCAGAGCAACTCCTGTTACACTGACCGAAACAACAATCGCAGTCAGCATCAGTACATGAGGCAGCGGATTCGTAATCTGTACCGGACTCACACCGTTCAAAAGAACAGAAGTTTTATCAAGTATCGGGATGCTTGCTCCGCGCTTGACCCCCATGGAAATATACAACAGAATAATAGCTGTCTGAAAAATGTTCAGGCCAAGCAGTTTTTTGACCAGATTGTTTTTGCCGATCGCAGCATACAGCCCGATCATCATCAGGATGACATAAATCCAGTAGTTGTATTTGGAAACAATCCCGGCAATAAGTTCGCTCATATCACAGCCCCTTATCCATATCGCCGCCAGAACTCAAATCCCAATAAAGTGACAGCATAATACTCATGACTGCCAAACCGACACCAACTTCTACAATTAATATCCCCAGAGACCTCCATTCGATCCGATCAATCGGCAAAATAGCGGACAATGCTCCATAGTCCAGGAACATTCCACCAACCAGTGCGCAGAGAACTGCCGTACCGGTATAGATTAATACCCCTATGTTGCCTAAAATACTATTCATGGATTCTGAAAAAGCTTTCAATGAAGTCTTCATGTCAAAGGCCAGCGACAGGAGTATAAAGGATGCACCTAGTACCACCCCACCCTGAAAGCCGCCGCCTGGACTGTAATGGCCATGCGCGATAACATATAACCCGAACAACTGGATAAACGGAACAACAATACGAACAGACAACCTGATAATTGCATTATCTCCGAACTTGCGGAGAGCAGCTTTTTTACGAATTATTTCCATTGACTGCTTCTCCTGAGAACACATATAACCGCCAACCCGGCACAGTAGATAACTACAGTCTCAAACATCGTATCGTAGCCTCTGTAATCTCCTAAAACTGCAGTGACGATATTGGGAACGTGAGTTTCGGCAACAGCATTCTTGATATAATAATCCGATACATGACTATTAGCGGGTGAAGACGGATCCCCCCAAGGGGCAAAATCCTGCACACCGTACAAAAGTATGGCACCAGTGATCACAGAGGCAATAAGTGCAAATATCTTCAATCCTTGCTCCTCCGCGTGGTATGCAAAATGGTAGCGATATAAAGGGCGGTGCTGATTCCGGCACCGACGGTAGCTTCAGTAAATGCGACATCTACTGCACCCATACTGGCCCACAACAAGCACATCAGGAAACTGTATACGCCGAAAACCACGGCTGCACTAAGTAAGTCTTTAATCATAATAGTTGCAACAGCACAGATAAGCACCAGAACAAGAATCAATAAATCAATCTGCCAGGTCATCGTTTTTTGTCCTCCCTGGTCCATGGTTTTATCCTGTTTATCAAGGCGCTTTCAGTTAATGCATGGGCAGCCGTTGGACTAGCAACGAATACAAAAACCAATATTGCAACAAGCTTTAGACTTGTCAGGACATTATCAATCGAAAGAACTTGCAATGTATAGAGAATGACAGCCACCAAAATCAGCATCAGACCCAAGGTATCGCATTTAGAGGCAGCATGCAGACGTGTGTAAAAGTCCGGCATTCTCAATATACCGATAACTGCAATGGCAAAAAAAAGGACGCCTGTAATTAAAAATATAGAAATTAATATTGACATTTAAATGCCCTTAAAAATTAATCTTTGTGATTGAGATTAACTGTTTTGCTCCGCAAAAAAAACTTTGCGGCGCAAATGGTTGCAATGAAGTTCAACAGTGCATAGGCAAGGGCAATATCTACAAACATTGCAAGATTGCCATATAAAATACCGATCAAAAGCAGCAGAACAGTTGCAATAGTACCGATAACATTACCACCCAGGATACGGTCCAGAACTGATGGTCCTATGACGACCCTGAACAGGGTTATCAATATCAAAACCAATAAAACAATAGATGAACTGACAATAACAGTGTGCATCATGAATGGGACTCCAGAGCTTTAATTATTCGCTCTTCCATTTCACCTGGGAGACCATCCGCTGAATCCTTGGTCAAAGCGTGGACAGTAAATTCATCCTCATGAATAAAAACAGTAATTGTGCCTGGTGTCAGTGTGATGGATTGGGCAAAAGTTACCCTAGAAAAATCACTCTTCAGCTGAGTTTTAAAGTGAATAATGCGAGGGTCAATAAGATCTAGCATGCGAGGGTGCAGTACAATGCGGGCAACATCTATACAGGAAAGAACGATAGCCCAGAACAACCATGGCAAGTACAATATCAATCCTACAGTTTGACGTATCCATGGCTGTTTTGATGAACCCAAAAAAAGCAGTTCGCGACTAAGAGCGGTTACAATAGAACAGGAAATCAGCCCCAATGTTAGGTGAAAAGCATCAAACATTCCAGATAAGATAACCCAAAATAAAAACATTATCAAAAATGTGGCAACACCCGACATCACTATAGAACTCCGTTATACTATAAGGGATTATACTTGCTATATAATTTTAGTTGTATTTGTTTTGTTAAACACGGCACATTACCATCAGTATATAAAATCATCAATATAATTCTTCACTTTGGTCTTACCAATTTCATCCAACACTGACGGACTTGTTATAAACATGTAAGTACTTTTTTTAGATTTTAAAACCTATTAATTAAACGCAAAGAGCCCCATCATTCTTTATGAATGATGGGGCTCTTTAATTTTATTCCCGGCGGCGACCTACTCTCCCACACAGCTACCCGTGCAGTACCATCGGCCCTGAGGGGCTTAACTTCCGTGTTCGAGATGGGAACG
>JBGSQR010000535.1:0-6605 GCA_041737975.1 Geobacterales bacterium
GTTACAGGTACGGCTAGCAGCATGCCCATCAGGCCGAAAATCTGGCCTCCAATCAGCAGGGCCACAATGGTAATAAGTGGGTGCAGGCCAACCGTATTGCCGACAATTTTGGGGGTGATGATCATCCCTTCTATCAGTTGAACGATGCAGAACCAGCCCAGGCAGAGCAGAGGGTGTAATATGTCATGGAATTTCAATACGGCCATTATTACTGACAGGACAATGCCGATGATTGTGCCGACGTACGGTATGATGAAGGTTATGCCTGCCAGTGTGCCGATGGCAATAGCCAGGTCGATGCCGATAAAGTAAAGACCTATGCTGTAAAGTACGGCAAGAATGGCACAGACGGAAAGTTGTCCTCTAATAAAACCGAACAAGACTGCGTCAACTTCCGACAGCTTTTGACTGTAGGTCGCTCGGAATCGATCCGGAATGAATGATTCCAGAAATCGCTTTAGCTGCGGCATATCTGCCAGCAGGTAGAACAGATATACCGGAATGATTGTATATCCCAGAATAGCCAGGATGACGCCAAGAGTGGATGAAAATGCCTGTTGCAGGAAGTGCAACAGCGGCTTGACCAGATCAGGAGCAGTGTTGCGTGCCTGTTGAAGCATGTCTGCCATGCGCAGGGAAAGTTTTTCCGGTGTTTCTATGCCCAGATAGGATTTAACCAGCGGGGGTGTAATGTCGTAGAGGTGCTGGGCATAGGCAGGCAGGTTAAGCTGGATGTTGGACAGTTCACCGCTGATTGAAATGGTCAGAAAAGCTGTAAAACCAGTAAAAGCAAGCAATGCGGTTGTAAAGACGATCACTATGCTGAGTATTCTGTTTAAACGCCGTTTTTCCAGGTAATTTACTGCCGGATTAAACATGTAGGCCAATGCAAAGGCAATAAAAAGTTGTAAAAATACTGATGCAGAATGATAAAGCAGCGCTGCGCTCAAGGAAACGAGTGCCAGGGCGATTGCCAACAGGATTTTAGTGTTTTTTTGCATTGGGAATGGAGGTTTTTAAAGCCTTCGAAATCTGAGCGATTCCGAAGGCTGTGAAAAAGCAATTATTGATGAAGTCTGAATGAACTGTCTGCCGAAGTGATGTTTGCAATGGCATGTTTGTATATCAGGATGTCGCAAGTGGCGTCCAGCAGAACGGAAAAGTTGTCGAACGACTTGATAAAACCTTCCATTTTGTCGCCGGACATTAATGTCACTTTTACACGGACATGCTCTCTGCGGGACTGATTAAGATACTGGTCCTGAATGTTGAATGGTGATTTTGCCATGTAAATTCCCCTCTAATATTTATAAAAATCAATTGTAAGTGCAGAAATACTATCAAAATTTTGAGGATATTCAAGCCATATTATCTCATTATCTGCATTAAACCATGTCAATTGTCTTTTTGCATAATGTCTGGAGTCTCTTTTGATTAGCCGGATGGTTTCTTCAAGGCTGTATTGACCGCTTAGAAAGCCGACCGACTCTTTGTATCCGATGGATCGCATGCTTTTAAGGTCAGATGAAAAGCCCCTGGTAAGCAGATTTTTCACTTCATCAAGTAACCCATCAGCCAGCATCTTGTCAACACGTACTTCAATCCGTTCGTAAAGTTGCTGTCGATTGGTCTTTATGCCGATTTTTAATGCATTATAACGTTGTTGCTTAAAACCATGCTGGTGCTGATAACTTGAAAGTGGAATCCCTGTCATTCTATATACTTCTAGAGCGCGGATAATACGCACCAGATTGTTAGGGTGGGTCTGGGCAGCCAGTTTGGGATCTATTTCTCTGAGTTTCTCCCACATGACTTCGTGGCCCAGTGCGTCGGCTTCCTGGTGCAGCAGAGTCCGGATCTCGGTGGTACCGCTGGGAGAATCCACCAGGCCGTGCAGCAGGGCGCGTATATACAGCCCTGTGCCCCCTGCTACAATTACACGTTTCCCACGGGCAATGATTTCACTAATTGCCCGGTCGGCAACATCAATAAAATCGGCGGCTGAAAATGGCTGATTCGGGTCAACTATGTCGATCAAGTGGTGCGGAACGCCCTGCTGCTGGTCCGGTGATATTTTTGCCGTGCCGATATCCATACCACGATAAATCTGCATGGAATCGGCGTTTAGGATTTCGGCGTCCATTTGTTTGGCCAGTTGGATGGCCAGATCACTTTTACCGGAAGCGGTCGGGCCGCAGATGATTATGATTTTTGGTGGAGTGTCTTCTGTCATGTTCGCTTGAATATCTTTTCCAGTTCAGACAAATGAATTGTATGGGAGACCGGCCTTCCATGAGGGCAGCTTGCCGCAAAATCGGTTTCATCCATACTGCGCAGCAGTTCGGAAATCTGTCTCTGTTCAAGCCGGTGGGGGCCGCGCACCACACTATGGCAGGCAATACGTGACAAAAGGGCGTCCTGTATGTCCCTGAAGGCATTGCTGGCGCCAATCTGGGAAAGGTCAGCCAATATGTCTCTTAGCAGGCTTGTCGTATTTTTCTCAATGGTCATGCGCGGGATTGAACTGATGATGATTGTGTTGCCACCAAATGGTTCCAGTTCCAGTCCTATCTGCGACAGCTCCTTGCTGAATCGGATCGCGGTGGCAGCATCGGTGAATGACAGCTCAACAGTTTCCGGGAAAAGCAGGCGTTGGGATTCAACCCCGTCTGCCTCAAACTGCTTTTTGAGGCGTTGATAGGCGACCCGCTCACTGGCGGCGTGTTGATCAATAACGATCAGTTCGCTACCGGACTGACAGAGGATATATTCACTGTGGAACTGACCGATGATGGCCAGTGATGAAAAATATCCCTGCTGTTCATTTGTGTCTGACTCCGGCTTAAATGGGGATACCGGTTCGCTCACACGGGGTTGGTCGATCGGCACACTGTTTCTGTAACTGTAATTTTCATTCTGTTTCGCGGGAAGTGAGAGGCTTGCCTGTGCCGCAGAGGCGATACGTTCCAGATAGGCCTTGCTGACAGCTGCCGGTTCCGGTTTTGTCTGTATCGGCCGGTGTGACAGCCAGGGGGAGTTGCGCAATACGCTTTCCAGCGCCGCCTGGATAGAGTCATGCACTATGGTTTGACGACGGAAACGTACTTCATGTTTTGTTGGGTGAACGTTGACGTCAACCTCGCCGGAAGAAAGTTCGATAAATAGAGCCACAACCGGATAGCGTCCCCGGTCGATTACGCCACGATAGGCCTGCATGATGGCGTGCTGCACGACCTTGTCCCGCACAAAGCGTCCGTTGATATAGGTAAAGATGCTGGAGCTGCTTGAGCGTACGGTCATGGGTGCGGATAAAAAACCGCTGATTTTGATATTGTCGCCAGTAAAATCAACCTGATGAAGATTGGAGGAGGCCTCTTTTCCCAGTGCCTGGACCATACGGCGCATCAGGTCGCCACGCTGCACCCGCAGCAATTCCCTGCCGTCACTGATACAAGTGAAAGAAACATCAGGCCGGGAAACAGCCATACGGGCAACCGTGTCCGCCACATGACCGGTCTCGGTCTCGGCACTACGCATGAATTTCAGACGAGCCGGAGTGTTGAAAAATAGCTGCTCCACGGAGATGACAGTGCCCGGGGCCATGCCGCAGGCTTTGACATCACGAACCCGACCGCCTTCAACTGTGATTTCTGTACCTTCTGTGCTGTCTGTCTCGCGACTGGCCAGCCGAAAACGTGAGACAGAGGCAATGGAAGGTAGTGCCTCGCCTCTGAATCCCAGGGTGCTGATCTCTTCCAGGTCGCTGTCTGTTCTGATTTTGCTGGTGGCGTGCCGTTCCAGAGAAAGCAGGGCGTCTTCGCGGGACATGCCATGCCCGTTATCGGTTATTTTAATCAGTCTTCTGCCGCCAGCGGAAATTTCTACTGAGATATCGCTGGCTCCAGCATCAAGCGAGTTTTCTATCAGCTCCTTGATTACGGATGCAGGTCTTTCAACTACTTCGCCGGCAGCGATTTTGTTAGTGATTATTTCAGGCAGTATGGTTATGCGTTGTGCCACAAAGTTCCCTTTGCTGAATAAAGAAAAGGAGCGGTGGTATCCCGCTCCTTAAATCAATTGGTTGTAGGAGTCTGTTGTCTTTTTTGTTTTAAAGACTGTTTATTTGCTGGTGCCCTTTGAATCGCCGAAAAGGCTGCTAAAGTCATCAGTCACTTTGGCCGGCTCACCACTGGGAGTTGTTGCAGGTGGTTCATCCCAGGAAAAGTCACTCAGGTCAAACTCGCCGTTCTTGGGTTGTGCTTCAGCAGGTGCAGCAGGTGCTGATTGATGTTGTGGGGTTGATTCCAATAAAGAGTTAAAGTCAAGATTGTCATTCAGTGACTTTACCGGAGAGTCAAATAGGTTGGTGCTGAGTGGTGCTTCAGGCTTGGCACCGAAGTCTTCATCGTTAAAGTCAAAAGGATCCTTGTTAAGGCCGATGGGGTTCTGCTTGCTGTCTGGCAAATCAAAAGAAAAGACATCACTTGATGAATCTGTTGACACAGCTTCTTCACTAGCTGACGCGGATGCTGTTTTCATGATTTCTGCCATACTTTGTCTGGCATGCAGCGGCAGAACAATTGCCTGCAGACCGATTTTTTCTTTGTAACTTGCCAGGTCGTTGGAACACTTCGTACAGATGTCATTGTATTCAAAGCTGTTGTATCCGCATTTTGGACATTTCATCTTTGGCTCCTTGTGTCAGTTAGTATCCCAAATATACTGCAAGATTGATGTGATGGCAAGAGCTGCTGTTTCTGTTCTGAGTATTCTTTCACCAAGTGATACGGGCAGGAAACCATGACGTGAAAAATGTCTCACTTCAAGAGGGTCAAAACCACCTTCCGGGCCGATGGAAATAATAACGGAAGTGGGGGAGGTAACTGTTGATAAAACACTTTTCAGGTGTTGTTTACGCTCACCTTCCCAGAGTAGCAGTCGCAGGTCGTGGTTGGTTGCATCCGAAGCCTCAACGGCAGTGGGGAACCATGATACGGTCGGGATGTCTCTTCTTCCGCACTGTCTTGATGCTTCAGATGTGATGCGGTTCCAGCGGTCCAGTTTGCCGCTGAGCTGCTCTTCGCGAATTTTTGCCACAGATCTGCGTCCGCCGAAAAGCCAGAATTCGTTTGCCCCCAACTCGGTCCCTTTTTGCAGTATGAAATCGGTTTTTTCGCCCTTGGGTAGTGCCTGGCAGATTGTCAGGCGAGGCCGGTTAGATGGAGAATCCGGTGCCGCAAGAGTGGCAGTGATTTTAATTACTACCCAGTCCCGGTCTACCTGGTCGATTACGCCGATATGTTCGTTGCCCCGTTCATCCACCAGAGTAACCGAAGTTCCGGTGCCAAGGCGCAGTACTCGTACAATATGGTTGAACAGGTCGCCGTCAAAAGATGCAAAGCCGTTGCGAATGCTGCGGGCATTTATCATGAAGCGACGGTTACTCACTATTTGCCACCTTTCGAATAAAGCAGAGCTACCCACTCGCCATCGCTACTGGTTTCAATGTACTCGACCGGTTGCAGGGCGAAACCGTTGCGGACAAACTCTTCCTTTTCGGCAAGAATTCCTGAAAGGACAAGTTTTCCATCGATGGAGAGGCGGTCGATTATCTGCGGGGCCAGTCTTACCAGTTCTTCAGCCAATATATTGGCAAGAATGATATCAAAAACAGCGGTAATGGATTCAAGTGGGGTTGTGCTACATTCTACTTCTTCTGCCATGTTGTTGATGGCCAGATTTTCTTTTGCCACTTCAATAGCAAGAGGATCTATGTCTACAGCATGAACAGATCCCGCTCCCAGCTTTACTGCGGCCATGGCAAGTATGCCTGAGCCGGTGCCCAGATCCAGAACCGATGCTTTCTTGTCGGTAGGCAGTTCGTCCATGATTTTTTCTAGCAACTCCAGGCAGAGTCTGGTGGTTTCATGTCCACCCGTGCCGAAAGCCATGCCCGGATCCAGGTGCAGAACTAAATCATCCGGCTGTTGATTTGCTTCTTCCCAGCTTGGAACAATCAGAATCCTTTTGCCTACTCTCAGTGGTTTGAAGTTAACCTTCCAGCTGTTACTCCAGTCTTCGCTGCGTACCTCGGAAAGTACCGGCTCTGAAATAATAAGGTCGGGATGTTCTTCAGACAGCTGTTTTAGAAAATTGCTGATGGCAGCCAGGTGTTCATTGATACCGTCTTCTGAATTAAAATATGCTTTTATGGAAACAATCGGTGAATGGACAATTTCTGAGTGCGAAAATGCATCCACATCAATATTTTCCATGCAAACTCCGCTGCCGGACAGCTCCGTCAGGTAAGCTGCCAGAATTTCGGAATATTCTGCTGGTATGTCACAGGCTATCTCAAGCCATTTATCGTTCATTGAATATCGCCTTGATACTGAAATTAAAGAGTTTTTTGCATAAACTTCTTTGAAGTTCGGTACGTTAGCAGAACATTTTCATGAAGGCAACAAAAAGATCATGAAAACCCTTGACAAATAGTACAACTTTAATTAGAAATATAACAGTACGCTAATATGGTTTGCAAATATTTGGAATATCATGAAAGTTATCTACGTAGTTTCAGACGCTACCGGCGAGACCGCTGAGAG
>JBGSQR010000542.1:0-2869 GCA_041737975.1 Geobacterales bacterium
GAAAGACCATGGCAGCCATTTTTAGCGCCATAAAACATCGTAAAGCTGTGTTGATAAGTATTAGCGGACACACTGACGCATCCGGCTCCGATAAAATGAATGAAAAACTTGCCCGTAACCGGTCACAGTCAATCAGTGAACAGCTCATACAAAAGGGTGTCGATACCGGTCGCCTGGCAGTTACTTCACACGGCAAAGGCAACCAACTGGTCATAACCCCCGATGGAGTTTCCGAGCCACTAAACCGACGCGTTGAAGTAATAGTACACTGACAGGTCAGAACCGATGCCCAAACCTTCACCACGCAACCCTGGCCGACGACTGATTCCCCTACCGGAAGGCCGCCCCCTGCTGATCGTTACCGGTTTTTTGCTGACAATCTGCATATCAATGCTATTTGTTTTTCAATCACGGTTTGTCCAGCAAACTGATCTTAGAATCTACGACACGATGCTGGGTGATCGCACGTCCAGCCCCAAAAAAGCTGTAACGGTCATGGTTGGAATCGATGATGAAAGTCTTGAGGAATACGGGCAGTGGCCATGGCCACGTCATCGTCTGGCCAGACTGGTTAATCAATTAAGTTTATTGGGTGCCGAAGTAATAGCGCTTGATATTCTTCTGCCCGAACCTGACCGGACCTCACCGGAAGTTATTCATGCTGAGCAGGATAGAGAACTCGTTACAAGGACTGAATACAGCAAACCAATAAAACGTGATTCTTATTCACTGCAACTGGCCGACAGCATGGCTGGCGGAAAGACAATCCTTGGCTGTTATTTTCAGTTTTCCGGTTTCGGCAAGGTTGACAGTCCAGCCGCCCCAGTCCTTCCAAAAGGTATGATTGTTGCCAGTACCAACCCGGCTGACGTTGAATGGCCCAGACCAGTCGGTGCAATCAGAAGCCTGCCTGTCCTTACTTCAGCAGCCAGTGCAGAAGGGTTCACAAACGCAAAACACGATCTGGATGGGATACTCCGCAGAGTCCCGCTCCTGCTGCAATATCAGGAGCATTTCACTCCTTCTCTGGCACTGGGTGCCGCCCTGCTGGCCTCAGACAATCGTAACCTGCGTATTATAAATAATAATTCAGAAGCTGTGCTGCTATGGGGTGACAGCCGCATTCCACTGGATCGTTTCGGAAACATGATGATTGACTTTCGGGGCGGAAAGAAAACTTTTCCCTATTTTTCCGCAAAACAGGTTTTAAGCGGATCAGTGCCAGAAAAGAGTCTGACTGGTAAAATTGTCCTGGTGGGAGCCTGGGCGACAGGGCTGGGGGATATTCATCAGGTCCCGGCCGGAAGGTCGTTAAACGGACTTGAGGTAAATGCAAATATTATCGACAATATTCTTTCCGGTACGTTTGTTTCACAACCTGCCTGGGCTAAAGGCGCTGAACTTTTTGCTGTTATTATTTTTGGAATACTTAGTAGCTGGCTGTTCAGCCGGGCTGGATTCATCTTGTCACTGATTACTGTTTCCGTATTTGTCTGCGGCGGTTATATGTCAGCTCGTGAGCTGCTGCTTACCTCAGGTATTTACATATCACCCCTGCTACCGATGATAACGCCGGTAATTGTGATGACCTTTCTGAGCCTGATGAAATACAGTATTGAATCCCGCAAGGTTCTGCAGCGAAATTGCGATCTGATCGAAGCCCAGGATGCAATTATCATCAGCATGTCGGCACTTGCAGAAGCCCGTGACATAGAAACAGGCCGGCACCTGGTTAGAACCCGAAACTATGTGGAAATTCTTGCACGTCAACTGGCCACGCTACCGCATTACAGCCATCTGGACGAATCCAGCATCGATCTGCTGGCAAAATCGGCGCCACTGCATGATATCGGTAAAGTGGGCATTCCTGACGCCATCCTTAACAAGCCGGGACCGCTTACAGAAGAAGAGCTGACTATCATGAAAAATCACACGCTGATTGGTGCCTGTGCTCTTAAAACGGCCATCGGCGGGGTTGCACATCCTGAAAACCTGGACTTTTTGCACTATGCCCAACAGATGATTGCATCTCACCATGAAAAATGGGACGGCAGCGGCTATCCAAATGGATTAAAAGGTACGGATATCCCTCTGGCAGGACGTCTCATGGCGCTGGCAGATGTTTATGATGCCCTATTATGCAAAAGGAGCTACAAAAAAACATATTCACACGCCGAGGCAATGGAGACAATTCTGATTGAATCAGGTCGTCACTTTGACCCGGAAGTAATTGCAGCTTTTGTCGCTAAGAATGAAGAGTTCCTCAAAATTTCACAGAAATTTGTAGATGAGTATATCCCGGCACAACTTCCCCAGAGTCAAGCAATATCTCCGGCCTGATTTGTAATCCGCTTCAAGCCTCTGCCATATTTGATAGTAATGTCAAAAATGACGGATTCGAATAATAGCCACTTTCCTCCCACGCCCCAACCGCTAAAATTACTGAATATAATCAGATACTTGTAATTTAGTCGACATAACGAATCTCTGGCACGCAAGTTGCGATTCAGTTAGCCTAACCTACGAATATATAATTCCATTTTGAAAATTGTATCCGGGTTATCAAAAGGAGATTTACAATGAACCACATCAGTGTCGGTCAGGAAAATTCAAGCATTATAAAACTTTATTACAAGGACTGGGGCAGCGGACAACCGGTTGTATTCAGCCATGGCTGGCCATTGAACGCCGATGCCTGGGAAGACCAGATGCTGTATCTCAGTTCCCACGGGTTCCGCTGTATTGCCCATGACCGACGCAGCCACGGCCGGTCAAGCCAATCCTGGGATGGTAACGACATGGACACCTATGCAGATGATCTGGCTGCTCTGGTTGAAGGACTGGACCTGAGGAATGTGATCCATGTGGG
>JBGSQR010000549.1:0-6733 GCA_041737975.1 Geobacterales bacterium
AAAAGACAATGAAAATCCCGGTTTTCCATGATGATCAGCACGGCACCGCCATTATCGCCTCCGCCGCACTGATCAATGCCCTGGAACTGGTCGGCAAAAAGATTGAAGAGATCCGAATCGTAGTTAATGGTGCCGGTGCTGCAGCCAACTCTTGTGCCAAACTGGCCATTGCTTTGGGAGTCAAGCCCAATAACATGATTATGTGCGACACCAAGGGAGTTATCTACAAGGGGCGCGTAGAAGGTATGAACCCCTACAAGGAACTCTTTGCCGCTGAAACCTCTTTACGTACCCTGGAGGATGCCGTTGATGGAGCAGACGTACTGTTCGGCCTGTCAGTCAAAGGTGCCTTTACCGTCGAGATGATAGCCAGTATGGCTCCCAATCCGATTATTTTTGCAATGGCCAACCCGAATCCGGAAATCACTCCGGAAGAAGCCCATGCCGTCCGCAATGACATCATTATTGCCACCGGCCGCTCCGACTACCCCAACCAGGTCAACAACGTACTCTGCTTTCCGTTCCTTTTTCGTGGCGCCCTGGATGCCCGGGCCAGCTGCATCAATGAAGAAATGAAACTGGCCGCAGTTATGGCCCTGGCCAAACTGGCTCGCGAAGAGTGTCCGGATTCGGTCTGCAAGGCCTATGGCAACGTGAAATTTGTGTACGGACGCGATTACATCATTCCCAAACCCTTTGACCCTCGCGCATTGCTGCGAGTTGCTCCCGCCATAGCCCAGGCAGCCATGGACAGCGGCGTCTCCCGTCAGCCGATTGAAGACATGGCCAAATACGTGGAGCAACTTGAATCACTGCAGGGCAAGTCCAAAGAAGTCATGCGTACAATCATCAACAAGGCCAAGAGTGATCCAAGGAAAGTCGTTTTCCCGGATGGCGAGAACGAGAAAATACTGCGGGCCGCACAGACTCTGGTGGAAGAAGGTATTGCCAAGCCGATTCTGGTTGGCGATCGTGCCAGAATCGCAGCAAAACTGGCCGAACTGCATATCGAGCTGGATGTGCCGATCATCGACCCGGAAACATCGGAACTGACTTCCGCTTATGCTGATGAGTTGTGCCGACTAAGAGAACGCAAAGGCATGAAACTTACAGAAGCGAACCGCTACCTGCACCGCCGTTCGCACATGCACTTCGGCTCCATGATGGTTCACATGGGTGATGCAGATGCATTGCTGGCCGGCATTGATTCCAGCTATCCCGAAACCATCCGGCCTGCCCTGGAAGTTGTCGGCAAAGAGGATCACCTCTCCAGTGTTCATGGCCTTTATATGATGGTTTTCAAGAAGGATATCTACTTCCTGGCAGATACGACGGTCACCATTGACCCGACCGCAGAAGAACTGGCCGAAACCGCGTTGCTGACAGCCGCTAAGGTTCGTATGCTGGATATTGAGCCGCGCATAGCCCTGCTTTCATTTTCCAACTTCGGCTCGGTTAACCATCCACAGGCAGCGAAAGTCAAACGAGCGGTGGAAATTATCAACGAACGCGCACCGGAATTGATGGTGGATGGAGAAATGCATGCCGATACGGCTGTGGTACAGGAAATCCTTGACGGGTTCAGCTTTTCGAAGCTGACATCACCTGCCAATATCCTGATCTTCCCGGACTTGAATTCAGGCAATATCAGCAACAAACTGCTACAGCATCTGGGGGGGGGCGAGGCGATCGGCCCGATTCTGATGGGTATGAAAAAACCTGTGCATGTACTTCATCAAAATGATGATGTGGCAGGTATTATCAATATGGCTGCCATTGCCGTAGTTGATGCACAAATGATGTAAAAGCAACTTTCACTTCAGCATCTTCATAAAGAAAACCGCATAAGGGTGTCAGATCTACGTATGATTAAATACATAGATCTGACACCCTTTTTTTGTATCCACACGTTGTTGATTCACACTTGTTAAGTTGGTTTTTGTCAATATCGTCAAAACCGAAATAATAGATAATAAGGTCTAAAAAAACATAAATTTACGCAAATTTATTTGGTGTTAGGATGATCATGTGAATTTTTCATGTGAATATTATTTGAACATTATCGGTTGAATCGGTTTATGCCGAACAACCGGTCGCACCAAAGCAAAAGTTTTATCAGCTGGAGTCAACACTGCCGATGAAAAGCAGCGGCAAGAGCTGGGATTAGCTGACATTTGACCAGGATACTTCTTACCGTTACATTGCCCGTTGTGGTGACGGTGTTACCGTTGTCAACACCTCCACAAACAAAGTGGTTGCAGAGCGGATATTTATGGTAACAGCCGAAGGAACCCAGGATCAGAACAAGAAAGTAAATCGCGGTCCCAGCTATTTTTATCCGAACACCTTTTTCCCGAATACCTTTGTGCTGCTGACCTACTCCAGCAAGTAAGTCGAGCATCAAACAAGCATGGGTGTCAGAGACCGCATAGCAGGGTGTCCTGACACGTGGCGCCGTTCCGGAGTGTTTTACGGGTTGGAGTAAAAAGCGGTGTTCTGATCGTTTCTGATTATGTAAACGATATTTATTATATATTTTATTTATGTTTTAGCAGGTGATAATGTTTGCTCGCGTGAAATTGCGAAACTTGGTAGTTGGCGTTTTTTTGTTGTGTTTTTTGAGATTTTATACATTCGGCAGGTTGAAGTGGTATAATCCATCTCAAGTTAAACAGTCAAAACAGTCCGACCAGACAAAGAGATGAACAGTGAAAATCTTCAGTCTGGTTAGGCAGTACAAGGCAAACGACTCTATCAGGACACTTACCATTTTTTGGAGGTACCATGAGCACACAGGCAAACAAGATTATCTGGACGAAAATCGATGAAGCACCTGCGCTGGCAACCTACTCTCTGCTGCCGATAGTTAAGGCATTTACAAAAACCGGAGACATTGCGGTTGAAACGCGCGACATATCCCTGGCTGGCAGGATTATAGCCAATTTCCCCGAGTATCTGACCGAAGATCAGAGGATCCCGGACTGTCTTGCCGAGCTGGGGGCGCTGACGCTGGTGCCTGAGGCAAATATTATCAAGCTGCCTAATGTCAGTGCATCCGTGCCGCAATTGAAAGAGGCGATCAAGGAGCTGCAGGCCAAGGGTTACAAACTGCCCGATTATCCTGAAAACCCCGCAAGTGATCAGGAAAAAGAGATTCAGGCCAGCTATTCAAAAGTGCTTGGATCGGCGGTTAATCCGGTCTTGCGCGAGGGGAACTCGGACCGTCGAGCGCCGCTTTCGGTCAAGAATTTTGCCAAAAAGAATCCTCACAAGCTGGGCGCCTGGTCAGCCGATTCCAAGGCCCATGTCGCCTTCATGGCTGAAGGTGATTTCTACGGTAACGAGAAGTCGGTGGTCATGGAAAATGCCGCTGAACTGAAGATCGAGCTGGTGGCGGGTGATGGCTCGGCCAAGGTTCTTAAGGACAAGCTGAAGGTTTCTGCCGGTGAAATTGTTGACGGTACTTTTCTGAGCAAAAAAGCGCTTTGCAAGTTTTATTACAATCAGATTGAAGAGGCCAAAAAGCAAGGGCTACTGCTGTCACTGCATTTGAAAGCAACCATGATGAAGGTTTCCGATCCGGTGCTGTTCGGTTATGCCGTGTCGGTTTTCTTCGAGGATGTTTTCACCAAACATGCCGACACCTTCAAACAGCTGGGCGTTAACCCCAACATGGGACTGGGCGATCTTTATAGTAAGATCAAAGCGTTGCCGGAATCAAAACAAGCCGAAGTTGAGGCCGATATCCAGGCTGTTTACGCCAAGCGTCCGGCCCTGGCCATGGTTGATTCGGACAAGGGGATAACCAACCTGCATGTGTCCAGTGATGTGATTGTGGATGCCTCCATGCCGGTTGTGATCCGTGATTCGGGCAAGATGTGGAACCGGGAAGGCAAACTGCAGGAAACCCTGGCCATGGTTCCGGACCGCTGCTACTCCACCATGTATCAGGAGATGATCGAGGATTGCAAAAAGAACGGCGCCTATGATCCGGCCACCATGGGGTCAGTTCCCAACGTCGGTCTGATGGCTCAAAAAGCTGAAGAGTACGGCTCACACCCCACAACCTTTATTATTCCATCCGACGGGACTGTGCGGGTGGTGGATGCCGCCGGTACAGTACTGATTGAGCACAAGGTCGAGGCGGGTGATATCTGGCGCATGTCACGGGTCAAGGATATTCCGATCCAGGATTGGGTCAAGCTGGCCGTCAATCGTGCCAAAGCTACCGGTACACCGGCTGTGTTCTGGCTGGACAGGCAGCGTGCCCATGACGCTAATGTGATCGCCAAAGTGGAAAAATATCTTAAAAATTATGATACGACAGGTCTGGAGATAAAAATCCTGGGGCCGATCGAAGCCATACGCTATTCGGTAGAACGCATCCGACAGGGCAAGGATACCATCTCAGTAACCGGCAATGTCCTGCGCGATTACTTGACCGACCTGTTCCCGATTATCGAACTGGGAACCAGCGCCAAGATGCTTTCCGTTGTGCCGCTCTTGGCTGGCGGCGGACTGTTTGAAACCGGTGCGGGTGGCTCGGCTCCAAAGCATGTGCAGCAGTTCGTCAAGGAAGGTTACCTGCGCTGGGATTCACTGGGCGAGTTTTCGGCCCTGGGTGCCTCACTGGAGCATATTGCTTTCAACTACAAGAATCCCAAAGCCCAGGTCCTGGCCGATGCACTGGATAAGGCGATTGCCAAGTTTTTGGACAACAACAAGTCACCGGCCCGTAAAGTCGGCGAGATCGATAACCGGGGCAGCCACTTCTATCTGGCCCTGTACTGGGCCGAGGCACTGGCCGAGCAGACACAGGATGATGAGCTGCGGGACAAGTTTACCAAAGTGACCATTCGCCTGAAAGAGAACGAAGAGAAGATTAATCAGGAGCTGATAGCTGCACAAGGTAAGCCGGTTGATCTGGGCGGATACTATCTGACAGATTTTGAAAAGGCATCTAAGGCCATGAGGCCGAGTGCTACATTGAACGGGATAATTGATTCGATATAGTCCCCTCTCCCCTGGCGGGAGAGGGTTAGGGTGAGGGGGAAGCTGCCACGGAGACATGCGTTGGCAGCTTCCAGCCCACCAAAAAAATAGATGGAAAAAGCTGGGTGAAGGTAAAATTGGCAATTTGCTGATTTCATGGCAACTTCCCCCACCCCCTACCCCCTCCCGCAAGGGGAGGGGAGAAAGAAAACCACGATGATAACGGAGCTCCATTCCGTACATGACATAAACGCTGCCAAGGCGTTGATCGAACGCAACGACCTCTCCTTTGAGCCTGGCTGTGACGAGATGTTCGGCATTCATGACGATGGCGAGCTGGTTGCCGTCGGCTGCCGGGCTGGAAATATCCTCAAAATGCTGGCAGTTGAACCTTCCCGCCAGGGTGGCCCACTGTTGGGCGAGATTGTAACCGAACTGGTTATGCGCGGCCTGTCAGCCGGTTTCGACTCTCTCTTCATCTACACCAAACCGGAATATGTTACCACCTTTGAGGCGCTGAATTTCACGCTGCTGGCCAATCAGGGCAAGGTCGTGCTGATGGAGTACGGCAAAGGTCTCAGGAACTGGCTTTCCTCTAAAAACTCTTTGAAACGTGATGGTCTGAGCGGTGCTGTTGTCATGAACTGCAATCCGTTTTCATTCGGCCATCGCTATCTGGTGGAAAACGCCGCCCGTCAGGTGGATAACCTGTATATTTTTGTCGTGCGGGAAGATCGCTCGATTTTTCCGTTTGAAGTCCGCTACCGTCTTGTCAAGGAGGGGGTCAAGGATCTGGCTAATGTGATTGTTCTGGATACCTCCCACTATATTGTCAGCAGTGCCACTTTCCCAACCTATTTTCTGAAAAAAAATGATCAGGCGGCCATGATCCAGATGGAACTGGACATAAACCTGTTTGCTGCCAAAATCGCACCATTCTTCAATATAACGCGCCGGTTTGTCGGCACCGAACCATGCTGCCAGCTGACAGACAGTTATAATGATACGATGAAACGGCTGCTGCCGGTTTACGGGATCGAGCTGGTGGAAATTGAAAGGAGGCAGGCTTCGCAGGGTGTGATCAGCGCTTCCATTGTCAGGGCCATGCTTGCCGAGAACGATCTTGGACATTTAAAGGAGTATGTGCCGGAATCAACGCTCTCTTTTCTGATGAGCGATGAGGCCGGGCCGATTTTGAATATATTAAACCCAGGGAGGAAATGATGAAAATTGTAAAGAAGGGCCAGGCCGGGACGATGCAGTCCAGTGACCTGATGGTGTTTGTCGAGCCGGCCGATGAGTTGACCATCGAGATCGAATCCACCGTAAAGGCTCAGTTTGAACACCTGATTCTCGCCAAGCTGGAGCAGGTGCTTGCCGACAAGCAGGTTGCTGCTGGCAGGATCCGCATCACCGACCGTGGTGCGTTGGACTACGCAATCGGAGCGCGCCTGGAAGCTGCACTGCAGCGGGCGGGGGAGGCATAATGCACGCACAGGGATTCTGCTACAAAGAGTACACCCAGGGCCGTCGTTTTATCATTAAGGTTCATCCGGGCGAGAGCATTGTCAAATGCATCTCCGAATTCGTCACCATTGAAAATATCCATTATGCGGTCATTCTCTCTGCCATTGGTTCGGTCAAAAATGTTGAGTTGCGCGGTATCAAGAGCGGCGCCAAGCTGCCTATTACAGCGGCGCGGGTCAATACCATTCTGGTCGAAGGCCCTCTGGAGCTGGTC
>JBGSQR010000323.1:0-5746 GCA_041737975.1 Geobacterales bacterium
CGCAATGGTGAGTATTCAACCCGCGTTAAAGGCTAACAGCCCTCTTTATAGACATTACAACGAAATGGCGAGTCAATTTGACTCGCCATTTCGTGTTCAGGGTAGAAATATGACAAGTCGAGATAAAAATCTTTATTTACGCGCATCCATAATTAATTCTATTCGCGAGTTTTTTAACTCCCGTAATTTCCTGGAAGTTGAAACACCTTTACGTATTCCTGCCAATGCCCCGGAAGAATTTATAAACCCATACGATTCAGAAAAAATGTTTCTACAGACTTCGCCGGAAATCTGCATGAAGAGATTACTCTGCCGTGGTCACAAAAGAATTTATCAGATAAGCCGTTGTTGGCGCAAAGGAGAGCGCGGCAACAGACATCTGCCCGAATTCACTATGTTGGAGTGGTATCGGGCGGATAGTGACTATCTGGACTTGATGAATGATTGTGACGAATTACTGGCTTATGTAGCCACAAAATGTGGCAGGCATAGTGGAGAGCAGATCTCCCGGACTGGCAAAGCAGAAAGAATAACTGTTCAAGAGGCATTTCAACGCTACAGCAAAAAAGAGATGTTTGAGTCTGTGCGAGATAACAGCTTCGATGAATGTATTGTAGATGAAATAGAACCAGCTCTGCCTCACAACAGGCCGGTAATTCTGATGGATTACCCAGCTCCAATGGCATCTCTGGCCCGCCTGAAAGCAGGCAACAGCAGTGTTGCAGAACGTTTTGAACTTTATCTGGGAGGATTGGAGCTGGCAAACGGTTTCAGCGAATTAAATGACCCAACTGAACAGATGGAGCGTTTTACAGAAACCAATCTGCACCGTAAGACTGGTGGATTACCTCCCCTGCCGCTACCGGAACCATTCCTGAATGAATTGGCCTCAATGCCAGCATCTGCCGGGATAGCTCTAGGTGTAGACCGACTTGCAATGCTGTTTTGCGATGCTGAAAAAATTGATGATGTGGTGGCGTTTACGCCTGAGGAACTATAGGGTCACGATAAACAATTCGCTCCCCCTTGTAATTCATCAAATACAGCAAGTCTCCTTCTCGCTCCATACAATCCGGCAGAATTGCAACCTTCCCCTTTCCACCAGGCAGGTCTATCACATAATGCGGCACACCCATACCAGATATATGGCCTCTCAATCCCCTGACAATTTCCAACCCCTTTGAAACCGGAGTTCTGAAATGAGCCGTACCTCTGACAAGATCCATCTGATGGATGTAATAAGGCCTTACACGAATACCCAACAAACCTGTCATCAGCTCACGCATTACCTCTACAGAATCATTTACACCGGCAAGAAGAACAGTCTGGTTTCCCAAAGGCACACCTGCATCTGCCAGCAGATTACAGGCATTACTGGATGCTGACGTTATTTCAGCAGGATGATTAAAATGAGTATTGATATAAAGCGGATGAAAACGTTTCAATATAGAGCAGAGATCCGGTGTAATACGCTCAGGCAAGGTAACTGGAATACGTGTTCCGATGCGGATAATTGAAATGTGTTGAATGGATCGTAAACGTGACAGCAGATAAAGCAGTGAATCATCGTCCAGCATCAGCGGATCACCACCGGAAAGAATGACATCTCTAATAGAAGTTGTGGCAGAGAGATAATCAAGAGCTGCATCAAGCGTACTTCGAGAGAGCGGACTATCTCCCTCGCCTACATGCCTCTTACGCATGCAAAATCGACAGTAAACAGGACAACGGTTGGAGACCAGCAGCACAGCCCTGTCCGGATAACGGTGAATCAATCCGGCAACGGGGCTAAGCAGTGTTTCAGACAACGGATCCGGCACCTGCTCGTAATCTTGAAGTTCTAACGGGTCTGGAACACATTGCTTCCAAACAGGATCATTCTCTTGTTTTATCAAATCCGCATATGACTGAGACAGCTGAAAAGGATACAAGTCCGCAACAGGCTTTAACTCAGCAAGTTTATCCATATTAGTGACTATTTTACTTAGTGTTACATTATTTGTATTAATGTATTTCATGAAGTTTGTGTATCATATAAAATTTGCTTTGAAAGCTGTTTCAGATAAAACGGAGAGAGGTTATCTACATAGACAGACTTAACGGATAATAACTTTGACGAATTTGTAGAGATAATCCACACCTGACCAGACAGTAAGCAGAGTAGCTATCCAGAGAAAGAACATTCCGGCATTGTGCATATTAACCACTAACAACGGATGCTGAATTCCAAGGAACCAGTTGTAGTCATAGTGGAGAAGAAGGCCAATAATTGCAACCAGCTGAAAAATTGTTTTAAACTTGCCAAGATCACTGGCTGCTATAACAATCCCCTCACTGGAAGCGATTCCGCGAAGACCTGTAATGATAATTTCACGCCCCAGAATTACCAGCACCATCCAGGCCGGAACACGGTCATACGGCAAAATCATGATCAAGGCTGCCATTACGATTAACTTATCGGCGATCGGGTCAAGAAACTTACCAAACACTGTAACTATCTGCATTCTGCGGGCCAGATAACCGTCCAGCCAGTCAGTAATTGCTGCAAGCGAAAACAATGCTGCAGACCAGAAACCGGCATCCTTGCTTGGCGAAGTCAACAAAACAGCCAACAGAGGAATTGCCGCTATGCGCGCCATGGTTAAAAGATTTGGAGTATTAAAAACAGGATTGTTCGCAGTATTTATCATTATCTTAGTTAGCCTGATATGAATTCATATATGAAAGCACTTTATTTACATAGTTTCTAGTTTCTGCATATGGTGGAATTCCACCATATTTTGCAACTTTACTAAGACCGGCATTATATGCAGCCAAAGCTAACGAAACATCCCCCTTAAAAGTATCCAGAAGAAATCTAAGATACTTAACTCCGCCTTCCACATTATCCTTGGGATCAAAACTGTTGATAACCTTAAGCGATTTGGCTGTTCCAGGCATGAGCTGCATCAAGCCGCTTGCCCCCTTATGGGAAACTGCATTCGGATTATATCCGGATTCAGCATGAATTACCGCTTTTATAAGTGATGTACTCACACCATATTTGTCAGAGCTTGTTTTTATGATATGATCATATTCAGCAGGATTTACCGAACGGGACATTTTAAGCAAGGTCCTTAGCTGTTTATCTTTTTTAATATCCCTCATAAATATTTTAAAACGTTTATCCGTTGGCGCATCTGAAAAATGCACGACACCCTCGTCATCCTCATAGCGGTATATATCAGCCTGAGATACCACAGGAGAATAAACAAACATTGCCACAACTGCCATAATCACAATAAAATAGTATGATGCATTTATTCGCATAGTACCAAATAATCCCTAAACATCATGTTTTGTCAAGTTTATTCGTCCCGGACAGCCTTTTTAAAACAGCTTTAAAGGCATTATCAAAACAGTTTGAAATTGACAATTTGCCGTTCATGTTCTAAAAATAAATGCTTATTTAAGGAGGCTTGTAAAATATGAGTGATCAAAGAGTTACCTATAAAGATGCCGGTGTAGATATTGAAGCTGGCAATAATTTTGTCAACCTGATCAAACCGTTTGTAAAATCCACCTACCGTCCAGAGGTAATGACAGACATTGGTGGTTTTGGCGGACTATTTTCACTGAATGCTTCAAAATACAAAAACCCTGTACTGGTTTCAGGAACAGACGGTGTAGGAACAAAACTTAAAATAGCCTTCATGGCCGATTGCCATGACACAGTCGGCATTGACCTGGTTGCAATGTGTGTTAATGACATCGTGGTACAAGGTGCCGAACCACTATTCTTTCTGGACTACCTGGCAACAGGCCACTTAAAACCGGAAAAGGCAGCGTCAATAGTCAAAGGGATTGCAGAGGGCTGTCGACAGGCGGGCTGCGCACTAATCGGCGGTGAAACAGCTGAAATGCCGGGCTTCTATTCTGACGGTGAATACGACATCGCTGGCTTTGCCGTTGGTGCCGTTGACCGGGATAATATCATAGATGGTTCCGGAATTGCTGTTGGCAACAAACTGATTGGTATTGCTTCCAGCGGCCTTCACAGCAATGGCTACTCACTGGCTCGCAAACTTGTTTTTGAGCGAATGGGACTTAAAATTGACTCCATTTTTCCAGGTACAGGAAAGACTGTAGCCGAAGTGCTGTTGACGCCAACAAAAATTTACATCCGCTCCGTGCTGAACCTGCTCAAAGACCACACCATTAATGGCATTGCTCATATTACTGGTGGTGGTTTGCTGGAAAATATTCCCCGTGTACTTCCTCAGGGATGCCGTGCAACACTCAATCTCTCCAGCTGGGAGCGTCCCGTTATCTTTGACGTAATGAGAGATGCCGGCAATGTTGAGCTAAAAGAGATGTACCGCACATTCAATATGGGTATCGGTATGGTTCTGGTAGTTGCGGAGAAAGAGACCGAAGACATGATTGACCGTCTGCATGGCCTTGGCGAGCAAGCCTGGGTTATTGGCGAAATCAACAGCTGTAACAAAGAAACAGACCCTGTTGAGCTTGTTGAAGCATAAGTGAGCTCAGATCAACCCATAATACTTGCAGTCCTGGTCTCTGGCAACGGCTCCAACCTGCAAGCGATTATTGATCAGATTGAGGCCGGACACGTCAATGCACGAATAGCCTGTGTCATTTCCAACAAGAAAGATGCACCTGCTCTTCAAAAAGCGATAAGACATCAAATACCTGCGGTGATTCAGGAGAATTCTAACTTCAAAAACCGACAGGAGTATGATGCAAATCTCCTCAATATCCTCAAGGGATATAATGTAGAACTGGTCATACTAGCCGGTTTTATGCGAATCGTTTCTGATGTTTTAATAAGCGCTTATCCAAACTCGATCATGAATATTCATCCTGCGCTCCTACCCGCTTTCCCTGGGTTAGACGCACAAAAGCAGGCACTGGATTATGGTGTGCGCTTGAGTGGCTGTACGGTTCATTTTGTGGACAATGGCACTGATACCGGTCCCATAATACTTCAGGCTGCAGCGCCTGTTATTGAGAATGATACCGTAGAAACGTTATCAAACAGAATTCAAGTGGAAGAACACCGTATTTACCCTGAAGCTATCCGTCTGTTTGCAGACAGGAAATTGACTTTACAGGGCAGGCAAGTTCACATTCTGCCATAATTAGCTTGACACAACACATCAGTTGATGATAATAAACTCTCTTCAAATCTAATAACAACGTTCACTACGTTTCATGGAGGTGCATTTTGGCACATCACAAGTCGGCAATTAAAAGAATTAAACAGAACGCGAAGAAGAACGCCCGTAACAGGCACGTATCATCTACGCTTAAAACATATATCAAGCGTGTGCGCGAGGCTGTTGAAGCCAAGGACAAGGAAGCTGCTGTAGCTGCCCTTAATGCTGCAATCCCTGTTATTGACGCTACCGCTTCCAAAGGCGTTATTCATGCTTCTAACGCTTCACGTAATGTATCACGTCTGACCAAACTGGTTAACACACTCGGCTAATCAGCCCGTTTGTTTCACAAATTGAAAAAGGGGACTCCTGTACAGGAAGTCCCCTTTTTTCGTGTCCATAAAATGACAGTATTTATATTACCGAGTAACACCAGAGCAGACAAAAAATACAAGATTATGCATTAATGTGTAAGGCTGCCCACCACCGGTCTTTGAAGCTACATCACAACGATAAAGCTCGGAAAATAGACTGCGTAGTTCGTCACGCTTGAAATTTTTGGCCTGTTGGAGATACTCTCCAAGGAA
>JBGSQR010000562.1:0-1782 GCA_041737975.1 Geobacterales bacterium
GTAGTCTTTGACCGGTTTGCCGTTTTCAAGAACGGTCAGAATACTTTTAAATTCTTTGGGTACACCGGTGTCATAGAAGGATGCTGAGAACTGTTCGCAGCGCAGTTCAAATCCGAGCGGGATTTTTTTGCCGTTACGGCCATCAATACTGGTAACTGATGTACCTTCAACAATATTTACATATCCGTTGAATCCGAACAGTGAGCCAATAATTCCGCCAATAAAGATGACCAGAATGCTTGAGTGAACTACATAAACTCCCAGACGACTCCAGGGGTTTTTCTGGGCAAACAGCTGCTGTTCTCCATCCAGGTCGGTTATGACCGGCTTGGAGATTTCTGAAGCAAGAAAATCCTCAACCCTCTTTTTGATGATGTCAGCAGGCGCGGAAAAAGAGGTTTCCATTTTCAATGCAGAACTTTTTCGGGCAGCCTCATCCAGCGTGACAATCGGTTCTGTAACAAATTTAAATACGTGAGGAAGTCGCTTGATCGAACAGCAGACCAGGTTAAGGCTCATCATATACAGCAGGGTGATGAACCACCAGGAGTGATACATATCAAAGAAGCCCAGGGATGTGTAAAGCTGGAGTTTGAAAGGGCTAAGCTGTGCAACGTATTGCGGATTCAGTTGCCCCTGTGGAATTACGGTGCCAATAATTGAGGTCAGAGCCAGTGAGATCAGCAGGAAAATGGTTAATTTCAAGGAACAGAAAAAGTCCCAGAATGCTTCGATGAAACTACGTTTCGATGTAGTCAATTTAGTCTCCCAAGTATGGAACCAGTTAATTATGTTATTATCCAATGGCAGATAAGCCTGAATCATGTCAATTCAGACACGCAAAAACCATTGCTTTACGCTAAATTGAGTTTGCTACCGGATGAGGTTGGTTAGATTGTTGCTGAGTCAGGTGGAACAAACAGGGAAAGATAAACCTTGGGGAAGTAGAAAATAATTTCAGCGGATTCCAGATAGGTAAATGGCCGAACAAAAGAGAAAAACAATGGTGCAACTGCAAGCGGTTCATGGCAGAAAGAGTGGCACGTATTTTCGCCGCTATCGTCAGATTGTGACTTCGCAGGTGCGCTGGGGCAACAATTACCACAAGCCTGTGCTGAGTCTTCAAAATCCTGAGATTGGATAGCGGACTTTGACATACCAGCATTATCGTTGACGGAATTATGGTCATTGCATACCACAACCATTCCCAACATAATTGTCACGAGTAAACAGATTGCAGTTATTTGCCTCATTTTAAAATACATGTTTGGAGCATACTAGTATTGACATAGAAAAAACAATACCTTTTTTGTAAGCTTTGGGAACATAATAAATATCAAAATTGGAGGTAATGAAGGTTCATGACTGAGTCTAACCTGACACTACAAATCATAGCCGGAGAACAGTTCATCCGTCTTGCATTTTTCTTAATTATCCTCACGGCCGTAGCCTTATGGGAATATATTGCCCCCCGCCGTGTACTAACCGACAGCAAGTGGCAACGCTGGTTTGCCAACCTCTCTCTGGTAATGATTGATTCCGCTGCAGTACGTTTCATGCTGCCTGTGTTGCCGGTCAGCCTGGCACTACTGGTTCAGCAGAACGGTTGGGGTATCCTGAACATCGTCATTCTGCCAGATTGGATCAAGATTGTTCTGGCTGTAGCTGCACTGGACTTTGTAATTTATATTCAGCATCTGCTTTTCCATTATATGCCTGTTCTCTGGCGCTTCCACCGCATGCATCACACAGACCTGGATCTGGACGTCACCACCGGCAATC